>JANNDD010000055.1:0-3463 GCA_031387365.1 Armatimonas sp.
TGCGCCCCCCACTTCATACGGGTCTGAAAGCCCACTAAATTGTAGAGCGTCCCGGCTTTATTCTCCTGTCGAAGCTGCACCACCGCCCAGGGACGCCGCCCCGTGCGCGGGTCTTCCAGGCCGACGGGCTTGAGTGGGCCAAACGAGAGCGTGCGCTCGCCACGCCGTGCTAGCTCTTCCACCGGCAGGCACGCCTCGAAATATTTTATATCCTCGAAGTCATGAACCGGGGCCAGCTCCGCCTCGGTGATGGCCTGCCAGAGCGCCGTGTACTCCTCTTTATTCATTGGGCAGTTCAAATACGCGGCATCGTCGCTGGTATCGGCTTCGAGCCCCTTACCTCGCCGCGATGCCCGAAAGACTTTCGAATAATCAATCGTGCTGGCGTCCACAATCGGGGCGACGGCATCGTAAAAATACAGATCGTAGCGCCCCGTAAGCTGGCCGATCTGCGCCGCGAGTGTGTCGGAGGTCAGCGGGCCACTGGCGATAATGACTTTCCCCTCGGCAGGAATCTCCGTGGCTTCGTCGCGGACGAACTCAATGCTTGGGTGCGCCAGAAGCCGCTCCGTCACCAGCTCCGAGAACGCCTCACGATCCACGGCCAGCGCCTCGCCGGCGGGAACCGATGTGGCATCGGCACAACTCACGATAATGCTATCCAGCTTGCGCATCTCGTCTTTGAGCAGGCCGCTCGCATTCGAAAGATGATTGCTCTTAAACGAGTTCGAGCAGACAATCTCCGCCGCCTTATCGCTCTGGTGCGCCGGAGTCAGCTTCTTAGGCCGCATCTCGATCAACCGCACTTTGGCCCCGCGCTGCGCCGCCTGCCACGCCGCCTCGCTCCCCGCCATCCCCGCCCCAATTACCGTAACATCAAAAGACATGCCCTATTCTATCCCGTCAGCGGCACTAGGTTTTCCAACCGACGACGCCCGCGATCAGGACGTTGATTCCCATGTCGAGCACCGCCAGTAAGTACAGCAAGATGGCCGTCCGAAATGCCAGACGCCGGTGTGTAGCGTCCTCAAGAACGACCACCAGTGCCGTCACTCCGATGGATTGAATCATCAATGCTGTGTCTAGCATAGACCAGAGCTTGAAGTTAAAGCCGCCTGTAAACACGGAGATAACGAGGAAAAATGCCTGAATGCCCAGAAAAATTTTCACACGCACCAGCTCATCCACAACGGGAGCCGCCCCCCCGGAAGTTCCCAGGACAGGGGCGTTGGCGGTTTGTTCTTCGCTCATAGACATGGATTCCTAACGTTTGATACGACATTATAGCACAAATTGCCCCCAGGAAAGGACACACTCAAAGAGCGCCTCATAACGCTTTTGAACGGGCTTTCTGAGGGGAGAGACGTGCCCGTCGCTCACAAGCGGGGTGTTGTTCTGCATCGCCTACTTCTCCACCAGGGTTGCCGTCAGAAACAGCAGGCCATCCGGGAGGGCGATGCGCACTTCTCGCCCAAGTGTCCCAGCCTGCGTGAAGCGTGTTTTTTTGGTGGTAGAGAGGCTCTGTGGGTCGCTGATCTCGCGGATAACCTCGAACGAAACGGACTTGCCATTGTCATCGAGGTGGGGAACGATCACAAGGCTAGTCGCGAGGCCCTCTTCGCCCAGTGTCACCGTTCCTTTTTGCGCGTTCCTAGTTCGCAGGCGCAGGTAGATCACATTTTCTCCTTGCTGAACAAACTGGACCTTGAGTTCCAACACAACGGGCTTCACATCCAGCGACCGTAGAATCACTTTGAGCGCCGCCACGGCCTCAGCAGTGCCCTGAGCGATCAAAGTATTATCGGCATCGCTAGCAAGAAGATTCTCCAGCCCCAGAGGCCTCAGGCTTTTCAGAGGCGTTTTTCTCTCCAGTTGTTTTATCGCCTCAGAGGGTGAGATGTAGCGTAGCCCAATCTTGGTCAGGCTTGTCCTTTCTTGAGCCTGAGTAAATAAAACAAGCGCGGGCGGGGTGATGAATAGCATCCTAAATCCTCCACTTTCTTCACGTTTAATTTCGCAGGAGACCTATCCCCAGGACTGGAGCTCGATGATATTTCCTTCGGGGTCGGTGACGTAGCACCAGGTGACGTGCGCTCCGGTTGCGGTGGTCAGGGTGACGACCTCGCCGACGGGAGCGCCGCCGTTGGCGAGCACCTCGCGCTGGGCGTCGCGAACCGATGCCACTTCAAAGGCGATGTGCCCAAATCCAGGACGGTTGACGCGCGGCACGGGGCCGTTTTTTTCGGGGGTGTAGCTGTAGATTTCCAGAGTTGGCCCGGAGTTATCGTCGTAGCCGGGCAGACGCAGATGAACGCCGCGCAAGGTTGCCCCTGACACACCCGTTCCCGCTTCGAGAGTGGCACCGGAATAATCGCGCTCGGGGGGTACAGGAACACAGCTAAAAAGAGACTGATAGAACTCCGCCAGCCTCCGCCAGTCACGGGCGATGAGGTTCGTGTGGACGTAGCGTGCCCCAGAAATCATGGCAGAGTCGCCCTTACAAAAACCACCTGGTTATTGGGAAAGATAAGCTTTGTTTCCACTCCCAATTTCAGTGTCTGAAAAACGGGCTTTTCTTTATTGAGCACCAGCTCTAGTCGGATAGATTTCCCGTCTTGGCTTAGGTGTGGGGTCACGGTGATACTCTCCGGATTTGTTTTGTCCCCAAGTGTGATGCTAGATTTGCTGTGATTTGACGTGGAAATATACGGCTCCATCACAAGTTGCCCGTCACGCAGGAACCGCAGTTTAAGAAGTACTTGCTTTAGCTCGGTATCTAAAATCGTCAGGAGCTGCTTCAGCGCGGCATGCGCGGCGGGGGTTGCCTGGACAACCATGCTGTTATCGGCATCATTGAGCTGAATCTCGTGGATTCCCTCCGGGCGGAGCACACGGGGCGCTTTAGTGGTCAAGCGTCCCTCGGCCTGAAGTGCGGCGACAATCCCTGGGTCATCCAAAAAGACAACGATCTCCGAGGGCGAGTAGTAGCGTAGCGTGTACTTCACCGAGATCGTTTTTACGGCAGTGGGCTCCTGGGAAACCAAAACAATGGCAGGTGATAGGGCAAGTAGCATTTTCGATCCTCCGTTTCCTTCGACTCCTATTTTAGCCCAGCCTTCATTTTTTGGCTTCAGAAGGAAAAAGCGAGAGCCAGCGCGAAACGGTTTGCCATGGAAACAATGGACTTAGCAGGCAAAGTGGCACTGGTGACGGGCTCCGGGCGAGGCTTAGGCCACACGATGGCGACGCGGCTGGCGGCGCGCGGCGCGATTGTGGCGATTCATGACATCTCGCGCGAGGCTCCCGCAGAGTTTGGCGAGCACACCGACTTAGCGGCCTCGGCGGTGGCGGCGGGTGCGAAGCTCGGGGTGGTAGGCGATGTCTCCAGTGAGAGCGATGTGGCGCGCTTTATCGGCGAGATCGAGGCGGCACTGGGGCCGATTGAGATTCTGGTGAACGCGGC
>JANNDD010000563.1:0-9094 GCA_031387365.1 Armatimonas sp.
ATCTGGCGGCACGCAAAAGCGCTCCACGACTATATTTCGCGCTGTCAGTCGTTTTTACAAGCGGGCGAGCCGGGTAGCGATGTGCTGCTCTACTGGCCCTACCATGACTTACTCCACTCCCAGAAAGGCCGGATCGAGAAACTGACGGTGCACCAGCGTGGCTGGCTTGAGAAACAGACACTAGGCCCACTGGCACAGCAGCTCTTAGATCGTGGCTGGCAGTTTGATTTTATCTCGGATCGGATGCTTGCCAAAAAACTCCCCGAGCGCTACAAAGCCGTGGTGGTTCCCGCAACCGTCCACTTCCCACCGGAGACACTGACACGGCTTAAGAGGCTTCGCATCCCCGTGTTCTTCGTGGACACACTCCCCACCGATGTCCCTGGATTCGGAAAGCTCTCCGAGCGCCGCGCCAAACTGGAAGCAAGCAGGCATGGTCTACGCCCCACGCCGCGCACCGAGCTCGAAGCCGCACTCACACAGGCCGGAGCAAAACGTGAATCACTTGCCGAGCTGGGGCTGAGTGTCGTGCGGCGCACAAGGGAAGGCAGTACCGTGCGCTTTGTTGTCAACCCCACGGACAAGACTGTCGTCCTGCCCTCTGCGACCGGGCGCTACCTCAACCCGCTCACCGGCGGCGAGGGTGGACGGGAACTCCCCCCCAATGCGTCTGTGATTTATACCCCCTTCGCGAAACCTACCTCCCCCCGCTCGTTCCTCGCGACCCTCTCCGGCTTCGCGAAGGGGGTAGATTTGATTGGCTGGGAGGTGGCGTTTCTTGAGGGTGGCCCGACTCTGCCGCCTCCGTTCTCCTGCGAGAAACTCAGCTCATGGACGGAGCAGGGGCCGGAGTACGAGGCGTTCTCTGGCACGGCACGCTACACGAGTGTCTTTGAGGCGAAGCCGGGACGCTACGTGCTTGATCTGGGAAAGGTTTGTGAGAGCGCACGGGTGCGGCTCAATGGGGAAGAGCTTGGAGTTGTGATCCTGGCACCGTTTACGCTGGAGCTGAGTATCTCCAAACCGACCGGCAATGTGCTGGAGATTGAAGTGGCGAGCCTCGCGGCGAATCGGATTCGGGATCTAGATCGGCGCGGCGTTGTCTGGCAGACCTTCTACGATATCAACTTCGTGAACCTCGCCTACAAGCACTTCGATGCCAGCCAGTGGCCACTGACACCCTGTGGGCTTCTTGGCCCCGTCTCGCTCTACTCCCTATGAAGCGGGAAAGGGAGCGAGAGGGGGTTGGGGGAGAGGTTATTTACCGACGGCGCAAGAAGGTTGGGATGTCCAACATATCCGTCTGTGTTGCCGTGGCGACGGGAGCTTTCTGGCGCTCCGCTCCGCTGTCTTCTGCCGGATCGGAGGAGATACCACCAACCGGCGGTGCGGTAGTGGTGCGGCTGACGGACTCGGGGCCATGCGAGAAGATCGTCTCTATACGAGCGGGGCTCGGTGCTGGGGTTGTGCTGGTTACCGTTGCCGCCACAGTGGTTTTTTTGGTGTTGCCACTGTTCTGGAAACCCGTTGCCAGCACCGTGATCCGTACCGCTCCCTGCATGCGCGCATCCACCACAGTACCGAAGATAATATTCGCATCCTCGGCATCGGTCTTCTCGCGGATGAGATCAGCGGCCTCGTAGACCTCGGCGAGTGTTAGATCTGGGCCCGCAGTGATATTGACCAGGACGGCGCGTGCTCCGGAGATCTCGGTCTCCAGGAGCGGCGAGTTCACGGCAGCCTGCGCCGCCTCGATCGCACGGTGGTCACCCTCGGCAAAGCCAATACCCATCAGTGCCGTGCCCGCATCCCGCATGACGGTTTTAACATCGGCGAAGTCCACATTGATGAGGCCCGGGATGGTGATGATATCGGAGATACCCGCAACTCCCTGACGCAGGACTTCATCGGCCTCTTTGAAGGCATCTACCAGCGTGGCGCGCTTCTCGACGACATTGAGCAGACGGTCGTTGGGAATCACGATCACGGTGTCTACATTGTTCTTGAGGCGATCAATGCCCTCCTCGGCTAGACGGGCACGGCGTGGCCCTTCGAAACGAAACGGCTTGGTCACCACAGCGACCGTCAGGATTCCCATGTCCTTGGCGACTTCTGCAATTACCGCAGCCGCGCCGGTGCCCGTGCCACCACCCATACCGGCGGTAATGAAGACCATATCGGCCCCATCAAGCGCACGCTGGATCTCAGACTTGCTCTCCTCAGCACTAGCGCGCCCGATCTCCGGATCGCCGCCCGCTCCCAGGCCGTTGGTCAAGCGAACCCCAAGCTGCATGGTGTTCTCTGCAGCTGTGGTCTTGAGTACCTGAATATCGGTATTCATTACCCAGAACTCGACACCTGCGAGCCCCGCCTCGATCATGCGATTGACAGCGTTCTGACCGCCGCCTCCCACACCAATGACTTTGATACGCGCAAACGGATCCAGTGTTGTACTGCTCATCCCGCTACTCCGTCCTTCCATGATTGCCTCTTCGTTTTTTCCTGACGACCTATTAATAAACTGACGCTTGAAATTTCTTTATCGGGTGATAATCTTCCTGCGAAACATTTGTTTGCAGGATTAAAAAAACGATAACAGCCTGCCTTGCGGGAGCCAGGAGCGCAAGTGCCCCAGAATCCCTTTCGGACGGCGCTGCTGTCGTGGCATCACCCGCTTTGCTCCCCATTGTATCAGCCCAAATGCTGTGGCAAAGCTCGGTGGGGACAGACCCGCTGCCTGAGCGCTGGCGGCGCGGACACATCCTAGGCGCACAGGCATTCCCAAGAGCTGCTCGGTGAGAGCGGGGAGCCCCGGCAGAAGCGCACCGCCCCCGCACAGCACGATGCCCGCGGGCAATGCATCAAATAAATTGCTTCGCAGTAGCTCTTTTCGGACAAGCTGCAGCTGCTCGGTGCACCGCGCCTCAATGACCTCCGCCAGCTCACCGCGTGCCGCTCGTCCCTCACCGACTCCCTCGCTTCCCAAGAGGGCGTAGGGGATCATCGCCTCGCCCGCGAGTGTCTCCGGTTGCGCACACCCCGCCTCGCACTTAATGCGCTCCGCTTCCTCCAGCGAGGTGCGCAGAAACGCCGCCACATCCCGTGTGACCAGAGTGCCCCCGATGGGCACCACGCCTGAGTGACAGATCTCCCCCTGCCGAAAGAGCGCGATATCGGTTGTGCCCCCGCCGATATCCAGAAGCGCAACCCCCAGCTCACGCTCGGCGGGAAGGAGCACCGCCTCGCCCGATGCCATTGGCTCTAGAATCAGTTCCTCGATGGTGAGCCCTGCTTTCTCGACACAGACGGCGATATTGCGCAGCAGCGCCGATGCCCCCGTGACAATATGCGTGTCTACTTCGAGCCGCGTTCCGCACATGCCGACGGGGTTCTTAATGCCCTCTTGGCCGTCGAGCGTGAAGTAGCGCGGTAGCACATGCACAATCTCGCGATCTGGTGGCAGGACAATCAGGCGTGCGCTCTCCAGCACGCGCTCGACATCCGCTCGGCGCACTTCCCGCTCTGGACTGAGCACTGCCGCGACTCCCCGGGCGTTCAAACTCGCGATATGCTCGCCGGTGACCCCCACCAGAACCGAGGCGATCTCCACGCCCGCCGCCGCACTGGCCATCTCCACGGAGGCAATAATCGCCTCGACCGTGCGCGCCATGTCCACGACCGCGCCCCGTCGCAGGCCGCTGCAAGGGACATTGCCGACGCCCAGTAGGTTAATCGTGCCACCCGTCTGCGCCTCCGCTACCAGAGTGCAGACTTTGGTCGTGCCAATGTCCAGCGCGACAACCAGCTCGCTCATCAGGCTCCTGATTTCTCCATTTGGAGCTGCGCTTGCCGCTGGCTGAGCCAGTAACGCCGGATCAGCGAAAGATTCGTAAAGACACGCCCCCCCAGAAGCACCACAGCAGCCAGGTGCAGGTTCACGCCGATCCGATCGCCCAAATAGGCGAGAGCCGCCGCGAGCACGGTGTTAATCGCAAAGCCTGTCAGCAGGATGTTGTCCTGGAACTTGCCCTCGACACCCGAGCGAACCCCCCCACAGACCGCGTCTAGGCCCGCAAGTGCGGCTAGGGAAAGGTAGGGGGCAAAGCCCGCAGGAATGGTGTACTGCGACAGGTAGACGCCTGCAAAACCGACGAGACCGCCGACGGTGGGGAAGAGAATTCCGGTTCGAATGGTCACTGTGTTCCTCCTTGAATGGCTTTCTCCGTCGCTTCCGACTGGCGCTGTGTCTGCTCGGCTTTTTCGGGAGCGGGCTTGGCAAAACGCAAGGGAGTAGCGCCCGAGAAGGCAGGAAGGGTCAGGAGGGTGGCCTTGTCCACATTGATCATCTCCGGGTCCACAAAATGATCCTTGATACCGCCGCGCATCAGTAAGCCCGACTGAATCAAATCGGGGTCGCCGATCGCTCTGATAACTACGGGCGAGCCCGCAGTGGGGACGGCATTGACATGGACATTATTGCCCACACACCGGATCGCGGTTGAGCTGACCACCCGCTGGTCGTTGATGGAGATCGCCTCCGCTCCGGCGTTCTTGAGCTCATTGACAACATCGCGGATATTGGCATCGTGAATCAGATAGTCCGCCGTAAGCTCCTGCCAGGCGGGATCACTCATGCCGGTCGGCTTCTCGGGCTGCTTTTTCGAGTCTCGCAGAGTGACGATCACCCCAGGGCCGGTGACCGGTGTGAGGCCCGCAAGAGTACTGACTGTCTGAAGCTCCCGTGCAACGACTTTGGTACTATTTCCTCCTCCTGTTGCCATTAATTCTGCATACTTCTGGCTCAGGCTTCGAAGCTGGGAGATTTGCTTTCTTAAATCTGTATTTTCATCCCGTTGTTTTGTATAGGCTTCCGCCATTGCACTGGTGCTTGTGTTTCCCACGAGATCCCGACGAATCCGATCCTGTGTTTTTAGAGAAAGCGAAAGAAGCCCTCCCATAATCATAGAGAGTATGCTTATCTGGGTTAGCCAGGGCTTGTGATGGCTAGAGGGTGTGATGATGATGCTCATTGGTTTTGATGATTGTTTATAGTCGGTGTTTTCAGGCCGATTGCAGGGGCATCGGCAGCAAATAGGTTGATATAAGCGATTCTATCGGAATCAAGAAGATCGGATCTCTCCGCAAGTAGCTTCTCTAGTGAGGTGAGTTTATCCTGGATTTTTTCCTCTGAGCCGAGCTGAACACGCACTCCACCCACTTGGCTTAAGGATACCTTTGAATCTATATCAATTTCAATCTGACTAAGAGGAAATTTTTGGTAGATTTTTGCCCAGTGGGCGCAATCACGGGCTGTTTTCAGGCCCACAGAAGGCAAAGGGATACCTGGTAGAGCTTCCCAGGGAGAAAAATCGGATGCGAGGATTCGTAAAAGTCCGGCTTCTGGGTGCTTCGTGGTACGGAAAGGGACGAAATCTGCATCTACAACATGCCAGAGGCCATCTTGTGTCCGCACACTTGCCCAAGGCTGCCGCTCAGTCACTACCACTTGCAGGTTACCTGGTAGCTTCCGGATTATCGAGGCGTGCGCCACTTTGGGAAGGCGCTCGATGGCGCGCTCCCACTCATGAACGGGGGCGAGAAAGAGATTCTGAGTTGGGGGTACGCTAAACTGTGCCGTCACTTGCTTATTAGAGAGGAGGCGGGTTCCCTGGAGCGCGACTTGCTTGATCCGAAAACGGGGGGAGAGAAAGGCCACCGCGACACACTCGCCCACCAGAACACCAACCGCGATCCAGAGCGACAGACGCAGCCAGTTGGTCTTTCGCTTATTGATACTCTTGCGCCGGGCTACCCGGCGGCGGCGGTGGGATACAGGGCGAGCGGCGGTGCGAACCATTTTATTTTTTCTCCTGCGCGTAGCCAATCAGCAAGTCCAGTAGCTTCTCAAAGGAGATCCCCGCCGCTGCCGCCGCCTTGGGCAACAAGCTGGTAGGGGTCATCCCCGGGATTGTGTTGGTCTCCAGCACGATGCAACCGTCCTCGGTCACAAACATATCGGTGCGGCTCATTCCACGGCATCCGAGCAGGCGGTGGCACTCCAGCGCCAGCTCCTTTGCCTCCTTGGTATCTTCCTCGCTGAGCCGCGCTGGGCAGATTTCTTCCGCTCCGTCTAGGCTGTACTTGTCCTCAAAGTCGAAGAACTCGTGCTTGGGGATGATCTCGACCGGTGGCAGTGCCACGCAGTCGTCGTTGCCCAGAACAGCGACCGTGATCTCTGTGCCCTGAATACACTCCTCAATCAGCGCGGTATCATCGTAGCGGAACGTGTCCTTCAGCGCCTCGGCGACATCCTCAGGCTCTTTGACGAGCCGTGTGCCGTAGCTGGAGCCCTGACGGCAGGGTTTGATGACCACGGGAAACCCAAGCTGCTGGCCGATCTCTATTTCCGCACGCCGCCGCCGCGCCGACTCGCTCTTTTTGATCACGATTCCCGCGGGGGTGGGGATACTCGCACTGGTGCAGAGCATCTTGAAGCGTACTTTGTCCATCGCCAGCGCCGATGCCAGTACGCCACTACCAGTGTAGGGAATGCGCAGCGTCTCTAAAAAACCCTGAACGGTGCCGTCCTCACCGCCGGGGCCGTGCAGTGCAACAAAGACAATATCGGGCCGTCCTGCCTTTTCAAGCTGCGGTAGCTGCGTGAGCGCCGTGACTACCGTCTCTTCCCCGTCAACCCCCGCCCGACGAGGCAGAGACGCGAGGCCCGTCGCCGTGTCTATCGCGTAAATGGCGTATTTCTCGCTGTCTAGCGCATTCAAAACCTGGGTGCCCGTTGCCAGCGATACGCCGCGTTCGGCGGACTGTCCGCCCATCAAAACTGCTATTTTTAACTTATCTGCCATGTTGTTTTATCGTCGTTCACCGCCGATTGAAATCGGCGTCTAGGGGCGTTCCGCCACAAAATCGCTCCGCGATTGGAGCAGGGTTAGAAATGCTTCTGCTTGTTCTCGGATATTGCCAGCACCCATAAAGAGAGCCACATCGCCGGGTTTTAGTTCCCTAAGAAGTGTCTGTGGGAGCTCGTGGCGGTTCTTGACGAGGGTGAGGGAACTGACCCTCCCCCGGCGCTCCGCGCCACCCCCTCCCGATAACGGGAGAGGGTTGGGTGGGGGTAGGAAAACCCCCTCTAACTCCCCCTCCCTCCCGTTATCGGGAGGTGAGGGGGGCAGGGGGGAGGGAGGGCAAATCCTCTCCACTAACTCCTCAATCAGCCCTGGCTGCTCCGGCTCACGGGCCAGATAAATATCCGTGAGGTAGAGCGCGTCGGCCCCGCTCAAAGCGTCGGCGAAGGCGTCGAGAAAGTCGCGGGTGCGCGAGGGCAGGTGCGGCTGGTAGATTGCCACAATCCGGCGACCCGGAAACGCCTGCCGCGCCGCTTGCAGCGTCGCCCGAATCTCCGTCGGATGGTGCGCGTAGTCGTCCACAATGGCAATATCGCCGATCTCGCCCAGACGCTCAAACCTCCGCCCGGTTCCCGTGAAGTTTTCAAGGCCAGCGATATCTATATTGAAATTGTAGGTGACTAAGACCGCAAGAGCCGCCGCGGAAGCATTGAGAACATTATGCTCTCCTGGGACTTGCAGAGAGATAGACAAGTCCTTAGGATCAGAGGAAACATCAGAAAAGACTGATCTGAAGCTAATGCCTGTGCCGTTGGGCGCAAGCTCGACTGCATTCAAGTGAGACCAATCATCATCATGACCTTTAGGTGGCCAGGAAGTCTTTATTTGGTAACGCCATATGTCTGTATAGTAGAGACTACTATTGTTGCGAACGTCATAAGGATTGATTGGCATGTTCCATTCAGGAACTATGATATGACTGCGGGTTTGACCAATGAACCGCTCAAAGGCTTTGTAGAAGTTTTCTTCGGAACCGTGGAAGTCGAGGTGGTCGGGTTCGCAGTTGGTGATGACGGCGATTGTGGGGCTGAGGCAGTCGAGGCCGCCGTAGGCTTCACAGGCTTCGGCGACGACTAAATCCGGGTCGCCGTTTTGGGAGTTGCCGCCGATTAGCGGGAGGTCGCCGCCGATGAGGATAGTTGGGTTGAGGCCCGCGTGGATCAAGATGCTGGCGATCATGCCGGTTGTGGTCGTTTTTCCGTGCGTCCCGGCCACGCAGATAGAAGTTCGCGCGGAGTTCACTAAGCTGGCGAGGGCTTCGGGGCGGCGGAAGACGGGCAGATTTCGAGAGAGTGCCTCAGTGATCTCAGGGTTTTGCTCGTTGACAGCGTCTGTGGCGATCACGGCGGCGGTGTCGGGTTTTACATTTTCGGCGGCGTGCTGCGTGTAGACTTCGCAGCCAACAGACTCCAGGCGAGCTTTGGCAGGGGCGGAGATGCCGGAATCCGAGCCGCGCACGACGCGCCCGCGCTGGGCGAACACATACGCAATCGCGCTCTGGCCCGCGCCGCCGATGCCGACAAAGTGCAGCGGCCCATCCGGGAGCGGACGGACCTCAGCGGGCGAGGCGATACGCGGAATTCCCCCCGGTTGGAGCGGGGGGACTGGAGAGCCTTCGGCTGCAAAGGCCGTTCCGGCCATAGGATTCGGCATGGGCGGGACGCCCTTCCTAGCCGAAGGCTCTCCAGTCCTGCCGTTCTGATCGGCAGGACTCATTTGATCCCGGCCTTTCGGAAAAATCGCTCGCTGTGGCGCTCTTTGACGAGGGACTTCTTGCCCTGATCTTCTCGGAAGAACGGACGGCACGAGATGCCCAGAAGAATTCCCAGGCCGCAGAGGGTGGGGATGAGCGACGAGCCACCGTAGGAGATCAGGGGCAGTGGGATGCCGGTTGTTGGAGCGCAGGCGGTCACGACTGCCATATTGATCAGTGCTTGCCCAGAGACCATCACCGTCAGCCCCGTCGCCAGAAACCGCCCGAACGGGTCTTTGGTGCGTAGCGCGATACTCAGGCCACGGCAAGCCAGCCCGAAAAACCCTAATAAGACGAGCGAGGTGCCCAGGAGCCCGAACTCCTCACCGACCACGGCGAAGATAAAGTCCGTGCGCTGTGCAGGCAGGCCGCCCGGACGCTTCTCATGGCTATTGCCCAGCCCCACCCCCGAGGTGCC
>JANNDD010000144.1:0-8211 GCA_031387365.1 Armatimonas sp.
GCTTTGCAGGCTGCCGTCTTGAACCACTCGACCACTCCGGCAAACTCGTTCCTTCTCTCTTTTTGACTTGCAGGCCCGGCCTCGAACCGAGACTCTTCTGTTTCAAAGACAGAGATGTTGCCAATTACACCACCTGCAACCATCGCCAAATGCCCCCCATGGGATTCGAACCCACACATGACACGGGCCTAAACCGTGTGCCTCTACCAATTGGGCTAAAGGGGCCCGTATGGGGATTTCTCCCAAGCTCGTGAACCTGGAGTCGAACCAGGACTTTTCTGTTCCAGAGACAGACGTGTTGCCAGTTACACCATCCACGAATATTCGCCTCTCGTTCTGATCGAGGGGCGGGACACCAAACGGAAGGCGGAGGACTCGAACCCCCAGCTTTCGCCTGAGCTGTTTTCAAGATAGCCTGTGTACCTCACACATTCACCTTCCACATACCTTTGGCAGGAGTTGAACCCGCAACCGTTGGCTTCGTAGGCCACTGCTCTATCCAATTGAGCTACAAAGGCAAACCTAAACTCTCCCGGAGGGACTCGAACCCCCGACATCCGGTTTAACAGACCGGCGCTCTACCAGCTGAGCTACAAGAGATTAACCGCGCCTGACGGGAATCGAACCCGCCTCTTCAGAGCGACAGTCTGAGATGTTGACCGCTACACCACAGGCGCAAAACACAAAAAACACATAGCCCCGGCGGGACTTGAACCCGGCACCAGCGATTCGAAAGACCGCTGTCCTAACCTTTAGACCACGGGGCCACAAAAGAAAAAGCCCCCTGCGCTTGTTTGCGCCGGGGGCCGTTTCGTCTGGGCTTGGGAGATTGAGCTAGCTTGCTCGTTCCCCCTCGCTCGTCCAAACCGACTCCCGCAGGACGCAGAGGCGCGAATCTTCGCTGTGATTGCGCTGGCAATCACAGGAGAGACTCAGATGCAGTTGTCGGTTCTGTAAGATCATGGTGCCTTCCCTATAGCCAAACGAAAGCGGCTTGCTAAAGACTTTTGGGAAGTTTTAGAGGATTCTTTTTACGAGCCGTCGAAGGGGAGGGCATGGAATTTAATCGTATTCAAGGGGCCAACAACCGGATCGTGTTGGGGCTGATCGGCTGCGGCGGCATGGGCGCGGCCAACATGCGCAATTTAATGGACAAGCAGGGTGTCGAAGTTGCGGCGCTCTGTGATGTGGACACGGGGCGCATGGGCGGCGATATCGCGGAGGTGGAGAAGAAGTACGGGCGCAAACCGGAGATCTTCCGCGACTACCGCAAGATGCTGGAGCGCAAGGACATTGACGCGATTATTGTCGGGACGCCGGATCATTGGCACGCGCTGAATCTGATCCACACCGTAGAATCCGGCAAAGATGCCTACTGCGAGAAGCCGATCTCCCATAACTTGGTCGAGGCGCGGACGATGGCAAAGGCCGTGGCCTACCACAAGAAGATCGTCCAAGTGGGGACGTGGCAGCGGAGTGGTAAAGAGTTCACCGATGCAATCTCTTTCGTGCGCAATAACAAGCTGGGCAGCAAGATCGTGCTGGTGCGTGCGTGGCGCACCGATGGCTCGAAAGTGGGCAATGAGAAGCCGTCGGCACCGCCTGCGAGCCTTGACTACGACATGTGGATCGGCCCGGCGGCGATGGTGCCCTATGCGGCAAACCATGTGCATGGCAACTGGCGCTGGTTTCTCAACACCGGCACCGGCATGACCGGCGACTGGGGCGTCCACATGCTGGATATTGCGCTCCTCGGGATGAGCGCGACCAACCAGGACCTGGTGATGCCCGTCTCCGTGAGCGCCTACGGCGGCAAGCTAGCCTACCCCACCGATGACCGCACCGCTCCCGATACCGTGGAGGCGATCTTCAAGTTCAAGAACCCAGACTTTGTGATGCAGTGGTCCACGGGCCGCGACTACCCCGACAAGCCCGACTGCGGCGTCGAGTTCGTCAGCGCCGATGGCAAGTTTGTCCGCGTGTGGCGCGGCGGCTGGTCGGTGCATGCTCCGGGCGGCGAGCTCATCCCCAAAGAGGGCTCCCCTGCGGTCGGGGATCACTGGCAAAACTGGCTCGATGGTGTTCGCACTCGAACTCAGACCCGCTCCAGCCTCGCGTCCATGGCCCAGACTACCGCCGTCTGCCATCTTGCTAATATCGCCTATCTCTGCGGCGAAACGGTGCACTTCGACAAAGCCACGATGGATCTGGTCGGCAAGACAGGCCGCGACACCACATCGTACTGGCGCCCCTACCGCAAGCAGTGGAAGCTGCCGGTCTATAAGTAGCGAATCATTATGCAAGACCAACCAGAACAGAAACAACCCCCTCCCCGCTGGCGAATGAGCATCGGGGAGGGGGTGATCTTACTTCTTAATATACTGACCGCAGGTGTCAGCGCCTCCCTGGGTCTGTTCGCCATTCTCTGGGGCTCCTTCCGGGAGCCCACGCAACCCACAGGAATTGTGGTTTATCTGCTCGGCGGATCTCTCCTTCTGGTTGCGCTGGGAGCAGGCCTGACGGGCCTTCTGCTTCTGCTGCGCCAGTCACGCCTCGCGGCCTGGTTTCAGTGGCTTGCTGCACTTGGCGGTGCTCTGTTCCTAGGCACCTACCTCTTTTTATCGAGAAGTTCCGGCTCGCTTCAAGCTGACCTAGCATTGCTAGCGATGATGCTCTTTATCATCGTTCTCTTTGTTTTTTCGGGGTGGTTTCTACGAAGGGTGGGCGATGAAAAGTAATCCCCCTGCTCGCAACGCAGCGGGCAGGGGGATTTTAATTCAGTCTATGACTATCAGCGTCCCTTGGAGGGCTACGATGATCACTGGCTGACCTGGAAGCGGCCTCGGTCACCGTTGCGCAGGCCGATGAGCTCGTAGTAGCCAAAGATACGGGTCGGGTTTGTTTGAACGGCGGGGACGAGCATCCCTACGGTCTTGATGCAGGGCTGAAGGCTCGTGGGGTTGAGGTTCTCGCCGAGCATCTCTATACTGTGGCGACCCTCGGCATTGGCAATCGGATTGATGGTGCCAACAACGGCAAACTCCGCATCGTTCAGAGAGACTTTTCCGACAAACTCACTGGGCGGATTGAGCTCGCCGATCTCGCGGGGCAGGTCGTGTGTCAGAACCATGCGCCCGGCAAAGCCGGAGACACTCGTGAAGGTACCAAAGCAGGGATCGGGTGGGAAAAGTCCGATGCCCGCTGTGCCCCCGATGATCGTCTGGCCGCCGGTGACAGGCTTGTAGGCACGCAGCAAGCTCAGGCGGCCACTGTCGTTGTGGGCGCCGGGGACATTATTAATGACGTAGTTACTAGCTAGTGCGTAGGTTCCCCCCTGGGGAGCAACCGTCCCGTGGACATGAATCCCGGCAAAAGGGACACCTAGGCCCTGAAGATCCACAACACCCGTGGCGGTGCAGCTGATGCTCACTGGCACGTTCTGGCCCGTCATGTTGAGAATGCCCGAGTTGGGGTTGTTACTGACATTGAGAGTGGCGCTGCTCATGCCACCACCGACAGTGCTAACCCGAAAGCCCGTCCATTTCGAACCCGCGATAAACGGCCCGGCGGCGTGGGCAAAGGCGGTGGAGCTAAGGAGTGCGGCGACTCCTAGGAGGGTGCGGAGGAGCGGGGCTCCAAAGAGATTTGTTTTCATGGTGTTTTCCTTATGCTGTCTTCGTTTAAGACAGCACCATACTACGCTCCTACCTAAGACCAAATCGTGGACGGTACGGGGCTATTTGCGTGGACGGCGCGAAATTTGACAGCGCCTCTATATCTTGATAGAATGTCCCTTGCGCCCGTGGCCCGGCCCCGTTCTTCGGCGGCCGGGCTTTGTGCTGTTTTTAGAAAAGACGACTATGTTTGAGGCTCTCGCAGAAAAACTTCAGAACGCTTTCGCCAAACTACGGGGGAACCAAAAACTCACGGAGGCGGATGTTGACGCCGCGCTCCGCGAGGTGCGTATGGCCCTGCTTGAGGCGGATGTCAACTTCAAGGTCGTCAAGAACTTCGTCGCACGGGTCAAAGAGCGCGCACTGGGCGAGGGCATCCTAGAAGGGTTGCAGCCCGCGCAAATGGTCATCAAGTTTGTTCATGAGGAGATGATCGCCACGCTCTCCGGCACCGATGCCGAGGGCAAACCACTCACCGAAGCGATTCCTCTGACGATGGCCAGTAAGCCTCCCACGGTCTTGATGCTCTGTGGCCTTCAGGGCGCGGGCAAGACGACTCTGGCGGGAAAACTCGGGGCGCATCTGAGGAAACTAGGTCGGCAGCCTCTGTTAGTGGCATGTGATCTCCAGCGCCCGGCTGCCGTCAAGCAGCTTGAGATTGTGGGCGAGCAGGTAAAAGTGCCTGTTTTCTCCCAGACAGCAGGCAAGACACCCGTTCAAGTCGCTATTGAGGCCGTGGAGTACGCCAAACAAAACCGCCTGGATGTGGTAATCCTCGACACCGCAGGACGGCTCCACGTGGACGAAGCGCTCATGGAGGAGCTCAAGTCCCTCAAGGCCCAGACAAAGCCCGATGAGATTCTTTTAGTTCTGGATGCCATGACGGGTCAAGACGCGGTTAATGTCGCCACACAGTTCAACGATCTATTAGAAGTGGGCGGATTTGTTCTTACCAAAGTGGATGGCGACGCCCGAGGCGGGGCTGCGATCTCGGTGCGTGCCGTGGTGGGCAAGCCCATCAAGCTGGTGGGAATCGGGGAGAAGCTAGACGCTCTGGAGGTCTTTCATCCCGAGCGCATGGCCAGCCGCATTCTGGGGATGGGCGATGTCCTGACCTTAATCGAGAAGGCCGAAGCTGCCGTTGATGAGAAGCAAGCCGCCGCGATGGAGAAGAAGCTCAAGGGCGGTAAGTTCGACTTTGAGGACTTCCTTTCCATGCAGCAGCAGATGAAGCGCCTCGGGCCGCTGGAGCAGCTCTTCAAGCTCCTGCCTGGTGTGGGTGCGCAGCTCAAGGATGTTGACTGGTCGGTGCCCGAAAAAGAGATGGCGAAGGTGGAAGCGATTATTCGCTCCATGACCGCCAAGGAGCGCCGTAGTCCAGAGATCATCAATGGTGTGCGACGCAAGCGGATCGCTGCGGGAGCCGGTGTGAGTGTCCAGGAGATCAACCAGCTCCTGAATCAGTTCGAGCAGATGCGGCGCATGATGCGCGCCATGTCCAGCGGAAAAGGAATGCCCGGAATGCCAGGAATGCCGCCTGTGCCGGGAATGCGGGGGATGTCAGGCATGCCTGCGGGCAACCCCAAAAAGAAAAAAGACGGTGGCTCGGGCGGCGGAAGCCGCTTCAAGCTACCGTTTCGGTAAAATACCTAAGGAACAATTATCTACAATGGTCAAGATTCGTCTGCGCCGCGATGGCGCCAAAAAGAAACCGTTTTATCACGTCGTCGCCGCTGATGTGCGGCGCGCCCGTGATGGACGCTACATCGAGCAGCTCGGGTACTACAACCCCATGGTTGCCGCGGATGTGGAGCCCATCATGGAACTCAAGGAGGAGCGCCTGCGCTATTGGCTTAGCGTGGGAGCACTGCCGACCGAAAAAGTGGCAGCAATCCTTCGCAAACAGGGGATCCTACCCTCCGCTTAGAGAGGGACGACCCAAATCCGCCGGAAAGTAGGATAAAAGTAGAATACGTGAAAAGTACAGTCGAATATTTGGTGAAGGCATTGGTAGACTCTCCGGATGACGTCCAAGTGGACGAGATCCCGGGTGAAGAAGCCACGACCTACGAAGTGCGCGTTGCCGCGGATGACCTGGGTAAGGTCATCGGAAAGCAGGGGCGGATAGCCAACGCTCTGCGTACTATCGTCAAGGCGATTGCCATGAAGGACAAGCGCAAAGTCTACGTCGAAATCGTAGCCTGAGCGCGCCGAACACGAGAGGGGCTGTGATGGAAAGCGACAAACCCGTTTTGATCGGAGAAGTCACTGCCCCCTTCGGCATGAAGGGGGAGGTTAAACTCCGCCCGTATCTGGATGACCCAAAGGCACTTGTGGGCAAGACATTCTTGCTCAACGGGCACCCGAGTCGTGTCCAGAGTGTCCGTATTCACCAAGGAATTCCGCTCGTTCTCTTCGAGGGTACCGACCGTAGCGCCGCCGAGGCGCTCCACGGCACCCAACTGTTTCTACTCAAGTCCGAGCTCCCCGTGCTTCCTGAAGGCGCGTACTACGACTGGCAGCTTAAAGGCCTCACGGTCGTGACGGAGTCAGGTAAAGACCTGGGAGTATTGGAGACGATCCTGTACAACCCGGCGGCAAACGATGTGTATGAGACTAGCCTCGCGCTGATCCCTGCCCACGCTCAGTTTGTTCTCTCCGTGGATCTGGAAGTGGGCCGAATGACGGTCTCCGATGATCCTGGCCTTTTAAAGTAAGTGATGCAGGTTGAGATAAGTGATGCGGGTCGAGATAGTGACGCTCTTTCCGGAGCTGATTGAACAGGCGACGAGCCACTCGATCCTGGGGCGAGCGCAGGCTGGGGGCTACCTAGAGCTTGCCTGTGTGAACCCGCGAGACTTCACCCAGGACCGTCACCGCACCGTGGACGACTGTCCCTTTGGCGGCGGAGCGGGCATGGTAATGAAGGCTGAGCCGCTAGTCGCTGCCATTGAGGCGGCAACGGGTGGCGATACGAGCGTTCCGGTGCTCCTCACCGCGCCGGATGGTGAGCCGTTCACCCAGGTGCTCGCTCAGGAGCTGGCAAGTCTGCCGCGCGTTGTGATTGTCTGTGGCCACTACGAAGGCATTGATGAGCGGGTGCGTGACGGCTGGATCACGCGCGAGATCTCGCTGGGAGACTATGTGCTCACGGGCGGTGAGCTCGCGGCACTGGTCATGCTAGATGCGAGTGTGCGACTGCTGCCCGGGGTGCTGGGGAATGCCTCATCGGCGCAGGAAGAAAGTTTTGAGGGGGGGGTGCTGGAGTACCCACACTACACCCGCCCGGCGCTCTTTCAGGGGCGTGGTATTCCTGAGGTACTGACCTCGGGGCACCATGCCAATGTCGCGAAATGGCGTCGGACCCAGGCACTGGTGCGCACCCGTGCGCGCCGCCCGGATCTGTGGGAAAAGCTGCTGCCGCTGAGCAAAGCGGACCAGAAACTTCTGGCCGCTCATGATGCTCAAACGGCACAAGACGAGGCTCCGGCCTCACGAGAAGAGGTACAAGCCTCAGCACGGGCGGAGCAATCCGTCCGGGTGGACGAACCTGTGTCCAATCCGGAGTGAGTCTTCACTGCCGCGAGGAGACCGCCAGGGGACGCCTCCAAAGAAACTAAATTTGTTTGGGAGACGTATATGAGTAAAGTGAACGCAACTGCGATCCGTGATATCGAAGAGGCGCAGAAGAAAGCCGATGTGCCTCAGTTCCGTGGCGGCGACACCGTGCGCGTCCATGTGAAGGTTATCGAGGGTGGCAAAGAGCGTGTTCAGGTCTTTGAGGGCGTGGCGCTCAGTCGCCACGGTGCGGGTATCCGCGATACCGTCCTGGTCCGCAAGGTCGCCAGCAACGGAGTCGGGGTGGAGCGTACTTTCCTGGTACACTCGCCGCGCATCGAGAAGATCGAAGTAACCCGGCGAGCCGCGGTTCGTCGTGCCAAGCTGTACTACCTGCGTGGTCTGGTCGGCAAGGCAACCCGTCTGAAGGAAGACCGCAACGGTCGTTTCAGCCGCAGCACCACCCCCTAGCCCCCGCCGGGCGGGGGAACCCGAAAGGAATTAAGACAATGGTGGAGACATGGACAGAGCGCATCGCGAATCTTTCCGTGCCCACCATTGTCTTGCTTCTGGGTGGGCTTACGGCTCTGCGGCTGGTGCTTCGTGCACTGCGGCGGAGCTTTTTTCTCTTTCTCTCCGAGCTGACCGAGTCCGCGATGCTGGCCGTTGCTCTGGTTTTCTTGCTGTTACGGCCTTTTGTACTCCAGACCTACCACATCCCCAGTGGCTCGATGCACCCCACGCTGCGGGAGGGGGATCACCTGGTAGTGAACAAGCTCCTCTACCGACTGCGCGCCCCGCGCCGAGGAGAGATCATCGTCTTCCGTGCCCCGCACGAGGCGGACTGGAACGAGCCCGAGTACATTAAGCGTCTGATCGGTCTGCCCGGCGACACCATCGAAGTCAAAGAGGGCTATGTCGAAGTGGAGGGAATCCGCTACTTCCACGCCGACATTCGCGGCATTTTGGGCATCCCAAG
>JANNDD010000152.1:0-1505 GCA_031387365.1 Armatimonas sp.
ATACTTTCGCTCGCCGGTTTTCTCGTAGGCCTCCACAAAAGTCAGCACCATCCACGCATTGTCGTCGTAGTATTTGTCGGAGTTACCTGGGGACGACAGATAGGCATCGTAGCCGGGGACGGGAGCATTGGTGTCCCAGTATCCCTGGAGGCCCTCAAAGAATGCCGCCACTCGGGGCGCATCGCCCGCACCGACCAGCATCGAGAAAGCGATACCATTACCCCACATAAACTCCCAAGGAAGCGCTTTAGGATCGGCAGGCGTGGCGGGGTGAAATCGCTTCGCTCTCTCGTCCCAAAAGTTTCGGAGACAGTAGTCAGTGGTCGCGCTCGCACGCTTACGCCAGAGGTCAGGTTGCATTGGGTAGAAACTAACCTCTCCTCCCCAGCCCTCCTCTCCTGGGCGCTCATTCTTCGCTCGGAAAGGAGGGAGCCGGAGGGGAATTAGCCCCTTTCCCAGCGACGTAGGAGCGCCCGGGAGAGGGGTTGGGGAGAGGTTCGTACACAGTCGCTTAGATTGCATTTCTTAGCTTTCGGAGCTGCACAAGCGCATCGGCTAGCAGAGATTGATTATACGCTGAGTTGAGCCAGGTGCTCGCCCCAGAAGAGTGGGGGAGCGGCAAATAAATCCGTCCATCCTTCTCGAATACCTGCCCGATCAGCTCCTCAAGCGGCGCTTTCGAGAGAAAAGTCTTAATGGCAAGGCCACCGAAGAGCACCAACGTCCTAGGCTGAACAGCCTCTAGCTCGGCATCCAGCCAAGTGCGGCAGAGTTTTTGCTCGGCAGGCGAGGGCACCCGATCTTTCGAGCTACCCGGATTGCGCCCAGGGAAGCACTTAGTGATCGCGGCGGCGTAGATGCGCGTCCCAAAGTCTGATTCCTCAAAGCCTGCGTCTAAAAACCAGCCACGGAGCTTGCGACCTGCCGGCCCCTCATAGAACCTACCCGACTCATGGTCCGTGCGCGAGGGGGCTTGTCCTATCAGAAAAATGCTCGCGCCGGGTTGGCCCAGTACCAGTGGGCGTGCCTCCGAGATAAATCCAGCCTCCACACATTTTGTGCAGGTACGTATCTCCTGCTGTAAGACGGTCAAGTTCACCCGCTATTGTAGCCGCTTGCGACGCGCCTGTAGCCGCTGATTTTAATCAGCGATTTACTGAATCAAGAGATCTATGGGAATCCGCCGTGAGCGCTGGGGAACGCTTCGCGCGGCACCACGGTAGGCATCCACTTGGCTGTTGTAGCGTGTTAGCGACGGTGCCGTGTTTCGGAAGAGATTCACGCTCTCGTTGCTCGTGGAACGACTGCGGCTTTTATAGCGCTTGCCAATACGAATCACTGGCTTTCCATCGGGGCCGCTCTCAGCAACCCAGCCCACCTCGATACTCTCGCAGATCATGTCCAGCGCTGTGGAGAGCGGAACATTAGAGAACGTGAACGACTTGGCATCCGTGGGAAGGTCATCGGCCAGAGCGTAGCTCAGGTCGGCGTCTTTGAGGAGCTCC
>JANNDD010000183.1:0-7315 GCA_031387365.1 Armatimonas sp.
CTTGTAGGATAAAGTCGTCCAGGGCCTCTCTCTTCTGCGGGAGAGGCTCCACCTGGTTCCAGGCACGGGTGGTGAGAAAAACCAGCTCGTCCTGGCTCGCTCCGATTGCAAAGCAAAAGGCGTGGAGGTTCACATTGTCGGGCCAGCACTCGCCTTTCTCCCACTTGAACACGAGGTTCTGGGTGACACCGGCGACCCGGGCTACCTGACGCTGGGAGACACCGGCTCGCTGACGGAGCACCGAGAGAAGCTCTCCGAGGGAGACGGGCCGGTTGGCCTTCGTCCCTGCACGGGCGATCTGGATCCCGCGTGGGGCTTCGACGTTTCGGTAGTAGTCTTGGCGCTCCGTCAGGCTGATGTCAAGAATCCCCAGAACGCGAGTGAGTTCATAAGCGAAGGGAGTCGCCTCCCCTCGTTCCCAACGCGAGACGGTCGTCCGGTGAACCCCCGCCTTCGCCGCGAGTGCTTGGATCGTTAAGCCGCGTGCCTTGCGTTGTGCCTGTAGTGCGCGCCCCAGTGTCTGCTCCAAAACTCTCTGCCCTCCGCTTGATGATAGCACAGACTCACTAAAACGTAGAAAGTTTGTTGATCATGTAGCAGGTTTGGTGGTCAGGCTTGGCATCTTGGGAGGGTTGTGATTAAGTGAGACTGTATCGAGTGCCGTCGCCCCGTGGGTAATAATTGCCCATCACCCTTCCTCTGGGATGGGTACCCGGCGCACCACGAACGAGAAAGAGACTCATTGCTATGACACCTATTAAGACAACAACAACGAACACCAAGACCGTTTTTCAGAAGGCACCTTTTCGGGTACTTGCCACCCTCCTGCTGATCCAGGGCGTGATGATTGGGCAGGTACTCTTACGACCCGCTGCGGCACAGACCGGCGCGGCACAGGACTGCACCAAAATTAGTGATGAACCGACGCGAACAGCCTGTTGGTTAAAAAAAGCAAAGGCGGGAGACAAGAACCTGCGTGATTCTTGGCTCAACGGAGTGAATCTGCGTAATGCGGATCTGAGTAAGGCGGATATGACTGCGACGCGTGCGGTTGGTGCGCTTCTGAGTGAGACGAATCTGACTGGGACGAATCTGGGTCTGGCGCATCTGGAGAAGGCGGATATGCGTCAGGCGAATCTGACTGGTGCGCTTCTGATTGGGGCGAATCTGACTCAGACGAGTCTGTATGCGGCGAATCTGACCAAGGCGAATCTGACTGGTGCGAATCTGACTAAGGCGAGGGTGTATCAGGCGGATCTGCGTGGGGCGAATCTGACCAAGGCGAATCTGACTGGGGCGAATCTGTGTGGGACGAATCTGACTGGGGCGAATCTGACTGGGGCGATTCTGACTGGCATCCAGAAAGACGCGAAGACCAAGGGCCTCCCTCCCGGCCACTAACTCTCGTTCTCGTCCACATACCACACGGGCGGTAGGGACATCGCGTAGTGGGGGTAGAAGCGAATTCTGCCCCCGCGACTTTGTCTCGCCAACAACGACACCCGTAACGACAACAACGACGAACACCAAGACCGTTTTTCAAAAGGCTCGATATAGAAATATATCCGTAGAACCTCACTATTACTGACCGTTGCTTGGCTCGGCGATTTCGACAGGAGAAGAAAATTGATACAAGACAAGACAGACATTGACCGAAAGATCGATGCTCTTATGGAGAGGGACTCGACTACGGGGGGGATGAGCGCTGCAATGATCGAGGGCTACAGACTCTGGGATAACGAGCTCAATCGGGTCTACCAGGCGCTCTCCAAGAAGCTTCCCGCGTCGCAGTGGAAGGATCTACAAAAGGAGCAACGAGCCTGGATCGTTAAGCGCGACGCCAAGTTCAAACTTATCGACCGAAAGTACGCGACGCAGGGTTCGATGGGCCAGGTGGATCGGCGCTCTGACCGGATGGAGATCGTCCGCCAGCGCGCTGTGGAGCTGCGTCGGTTACTCTCTCTAAGGACGCCGAATTAATCAAGCATAGAGGAATGACTTCCTCCTCCCTAAAGCCTCATTCCCCGAGGGCAGGCTTTTTCCACCTAGTCTACGCCCCTGCGATCCGGGCAAATCGAGTTGGTTCACGGGCTATCTCGGCCTGGAGCCACTGCTCCATAAGCTGGGCTTTCACGGTCGCGTAGCTCGGGTCGGCGAAGCGGTTGTGGAGCTCGCCGGGGTCATCCTGTAGGTCGAAGAGCTCGCCGAACGCCTCGCCGCGGTAGAGCGTGAGCTTGTAGCGCTCGGTGATAAACGTCCGCAGGTGGAGCTTGGTGGGCTGGTGGCGAAACTCGGTGATGACGGAGTCGCGGGCCGATTCTTGTGCGCCCGTCCAGACCCCAAGCTGGCTGACGCCCTGCATCTGGCCGGGGATGGGAATATCGCAGGCATCCAGAAACGTCTCAGGGAGATCAATCAGAGCTTGGAGCGCCGATGACACTTCGCCTGCGGGGATTCTTCCGGGCCAGCGGGCGAGAAATGGGAGGCGCAGGAGGTCTTCGTAGTGGAATGCCCCCTTGTACCAGAGGCCGTGCTGCCCTAAGAAATGCCCGTGATCCGTCGAAAACACCACCAGCGTGTCCTCGGCGAGCCCGCGCTGATCTAGCTCGTCTAAGATCCTGCCGATCTCGCGGTCCATCAGGCTGATCATGCCGTAGTAGATCGCGAGGTCTTTCTTTTGCTGCTCCTCAGGAGTTAAGTGGGAGTGGAAGCCGTGGTTGCCGTAGCCGCTCTCCTGCCAGTGCGAAAAATCCGGCGACGCTTTCTGGGTCTCGCCAAAGTGGGGTGGATTGCTGTCGTGCTCGCCGGGGGTGAGTGTCCCCGGTGTCATGTCATTAGGATCGTACATAGAGGCCCAGGGCTCGGGGACGACATAGGGCGGGTGCGGGTCGGCGAAGCTGGCCCAGGCAAAGAACGGTTTGTCGTCGGCCTGCGCTTTATCAATGGCCTCTATGGTCTTGTCGGCCACGAAGACGGAGTAGTGAAGCTCCTCAGGAATGTCCCACGCGCCACGCCGGGGCTTGAGCTTCTCTTTGGGCGAGCCGCCGCCCTGGTAGAAGTCCTCCCAGTTTGTGCAGCCCTTCTCTTCCATCCAGAGTGCGTAGTGCTGCCCCGCCCAGGCTTCGTCGCCGTGGTTGCGGTTGATCTGAATCCAGTCAAAGCCGTACCAGGGGCCAGTGAAGCCGCGCCAGAAGGCTAAATCTCGAAATTTATCGGGTGTCTCCAAGCTGACTTGGTTTTCCTCGGAGCGCAGCGGCTGGAAGTGGGCTTTCCCCAGGAGCGCCGTAAAGTAGCCATTTTCCCGAAACACATCCCCGACCGTGGGGACATCCTCGCCCAGCTTCACGCCAATCGTCCAGCAGCCGTGCCAGCTCGGATACTGCCCCGTGATCAGGGTCGACCGTGAGGGCGAACACACAGGATTGTTGCAGTACGCCCGCTCAAAGCGCATGCCTTCGTCGGCGAGGCGGTCCAGCGCGGGGGTTTTGAGCTTTTCATTCACGCTACCAAGGCAGGAGAAATGGTGCTGGTCACTGGTGATCAGTAATATATTGGGGCGTTTGGACATGAGGGTTGATTCGCCGTGGGGGGCAAAACGTCCTGCACGGTGAACGTCCTGCACGGTGAACGTCCGGCATTCCTCGGACGGACGGGAGACGGGCGGCTAAAGCGGCCCGCCGGGTACCCTTTGGGTGGTCGGCAAGACCCATAAATGGGCCTCTGAGCGGCTAGAAATGATATAACAGTCCTGATGAATTGGGTCAGTCTTACTCGCGGGAAGCGTAGTGGGTTTTGGGATGGGCTGAGCATTGTGGCAGGCTGTGCCTTGATGGCGTTGAGCTTCCGGCTCTTTATGAACGGCAACGACATCGTCGCCGGGGGAGTCGTGGGGCTCTCGACGTTGCTGGAGCGGCGCTTGGGCTGGGAGCCTGCTTGGGTGCAGTGGGGGATCAATCTGCCGCTACTGGCACTGGGCTTCTGGGTGCTGGGCCGCGCGGCGGGCGCACGCTCGGCGCTCGGCTCGCTGGTTCTGCCGTTGCTGATGCTCGTCACCCGAACTGTCCCGACACTGACGCACAATCCCTTGCTGGCGGCGCTCTTTGGGGGCGTGGTCTATGGCGCGGGCCTTGGGCTGGTGCTCTCGGGGAGCGGCTCTGTGGGGGGCTACTCCTTGCTGGCCCGACTGGTGACAAAGCGCCTTCATCTCTCGGTGAGTAATGCGATCTTCACACTGGATGCGCTGACGATTCTGGGCGGCGGCTGGCTCTTTGGTGCCGAGAAAGCCATGTACGGCCTGATCGCGGCCTTTGTTATGCGCCGCGCTCTCGATGCTGTGCTTTTGGGCTTCTCCCACACCAAGCTTGCCTTCGTCATCTCGACTGCCCACGACGCCATCCGCCAAGCCGTGATCACCGAGCTGGACCGTGGCCTCACGATTCTCCCCGGCACCGGCGGCTACACCGGCGACCCCCGGCCTGTGCTTCTCATCGCCTTGGGCCAAGCCGAAGTCCCCCGCCTGCGCACGCTTGTCCGCACCCACGACCCCGACGCCTTCATCGTCCTCACGGATGCCGCCGAGGTTCTCGGAAAAGGCTTTCACCGAGAAGCCTAAAAAATCCGTAACCATTCCTGTACTTCCTACGTTATGTTACTCAGGAGGTAGACGATGAAGCGTACTCAAGAGTTTTCTTTTCTTTTAACCGTTGTGATATGCCTGGTTATCCCGGTTCTGTGCTGGATGTCAGGTTGGGTGTATGTGTTCAGCTCCTCGGGATTTCCTCCAAGGATTTCGGTGCCAGGAGGGATGATTGCGGGGCTACTCATCGGGACATTGATTATTCGACTCAGTGGTAGCAGGCTACTGGAGATTGGCTGCACCGCCATTCCTATATCCGCACTCTTTATCATTTTGATCCCGATATTTGGTCAGGCGCGTACCAAAGCACAGATGGTAGGCTGCAAGAAGAACCTTACCCAGCTTGCCGAGAGCTTTTCGCGCTACAAAGCCGACCATAACGGCCAGCTTCCGCCCGAGAAGAACTGGGAAGCGGCGCTGGCGAAGTATATTCCGCCTAAAGCTCTCATCTGCCCGGCAAGCAAGCACGGCTACCACTACGAAGCGGGACGGTATCGGGTGCTCCTGACCGAGGCTCCTCACTGCCACGGCGAGTGGTCAATGACACTGTTTGTGGACGGACGTGCGAAGGCACTCAAGCTCAGCCCACCTTCCACACCTAGCCCGGCACTTTTAGCCCGGCAATAAGCGTACAATGCGGCATGGACGAAGACATTGAGATCAGCCCGTGTGGTCAGTGGAAACACGATCACCCGCCGGTACGCGACATCAACACGGAGTTTGCCAAGCAGCAGACCACCGGCCAGCGCCTCGCCGATAAGATTGCGGGCGCGGTGGGCGGCTGGCCCTTTATCATCATCCAGTCCTGTCTTCTCGCCTGCTGGATCGCGGCCAATGTGTACTTTGCGCTGCACCCCGCGCTCCTCAAAGCCTGGGATCCGTATCCGTTTATTTTATTAAACCTTGTGCTCTCGTTCCAGGCGGCCTACACCGGCCCCGTGGTGATGATGAGCCAGAACCGCCAAGCCGAGAAAGACCGCCTCACCGCGCAGCGAGACTACGAAGTGGATCAGCGCGCCGAGACGGAGATCGCGATTGTGATGGAGCATCTCTTGCACCAAGACCGGCAGATCGCCGCGCTCCGGCAGGAGATCGCGAGTTTGCACCGGGCACTGGAGAGTAACAAAAAATGACAGTTGCAGAGAAGATTGTGGTGGCGGCGCGAGCACAAGTGGGGGATCGGTACGTGGCGGACTACGTCTCGCTGAAATACCCTGGTGGCGATGTCCCCAAGGGCCAGGGAGCCTGCACCGATGTGCTGGTGCGTGCATTGCGTGCGACGGGCTTGGATCTGCAAAAGCTACTCCACGAGGACATGAAGCGCAACTTTGGGCTCTACCCGAAGAAATGGGGCCTGCGCCGCCCCGACCCGAGCATTGACCACCGCCGCGTCCCCAATCTGCGGGTTTTCTTCGGACGCTTCGGCCAGTCGCTGCCGCTGAATAAAGACTTCCAGCCCGGCGATATCGTCACCTGGGACCTCACGCCCACCAGCCTCACGCACTGCGGCATCGTCAGCGACAAGAAAAATGCGCGGGGTGGCTACTTGATTCTTCACAACATCGGCCCCGTCGCCAGTGAGGACGATAGGCTCTTCGCCTGGAAAATCACCGGGCACTACCGCTATCCAAAGCGCTAGCCGCCGATTGAAAGCGGCGTCTGTAGGCGTTCCGCCATAAAGTCGCTCCGCGACTGGTAACTCGGTAGTCGCGGAGCGACTTCTCAGCCGAGGAACGAGGCTCCTAGACGCCGATTTCAATCGGCGGGTAAAATGCCTTTGTGACAAACAACGACGATATCTACGATGTGGCGACGAAAGCCGCCGGGCCGGTGGGGGAGCTGCCCTTGACCGAGGAGATGCTGCGGGATCGCCCGTCTGGGGATCTCTTTGGGCTCTCGATGAACGCGGGGATGGGCTGGGAGCCCTCGAAAGTGGTCGGGCGAGAGTTTTTGATTCTCTCGACCCTCGGGGGGATGCGCGGCGAGGACGGCAAGCCGATTGCGCTGGGTTACCACACGGGGCACTGGGAAGTGGGCTTGCAGGTGCGTGAGTGCGCCGAGGAGCTGGCGCGGCGCGGGGCGATTCCTTTTGCGGGCTTTGTCTCCGATCCGTGCGATGGCCGTAGTCAGGGTACGACCGGGATGTTCGACTCGCTGCCGTACCGCAACGATGCCGCGATTGTCCTACGACGGTTGATTCGCTCGCTGCCGACACGGCGCGGAGTGATCGGGGTGGCGACGTGCGATAAAGGACTCCCCGCGATGCTCATGGCGCTGGCCGGGATGCGCGATCTGCCCTGCGCGATTGTGCCCGGCGGCGTGACACTTCCCCCGGAGAACGGCGAGGACGCGGGAAAAGTCCAGACCATCGGGGCGCGGTTCTCGCACGGGCTCATCACGCTCAAAGAAGCGGCTGAAGCGGGCTGCCGTGCCTGTGCAACCCCCGGCGGCGGCTGTCAGTTCTTCGGCACCGCCGCCACCGCCCAGGCCGTCTCCGAGGCGCTTGGTCTGACCGTTCCGCACGCCGCGCTCGCGCCGAGTGGGCAAAAAATCTGGTTCGATATCGCCACGCGCACCGCCAATGCGATGCTGGCGCTCGATGCCAATGGCATTACAGGGAAAGATATTCTGACGGATAAGTCCATTGAGAACGCCATGCTGGTGCACGCGGCCTGTGGC
>JANNDD010000190.1:0-1542 GCA_031387365.1 Armatimonas sp.
AAGGTATATTGGGAGCGATATGGGGCTGGATATAGAGATGTCGGCAGTGAGGAAGCCAAGATTTTCTTAGAGCGAGGACTAGAGGGTGTTATGAACTCCATTGTGTGAATGGCGGTGCTCCGAGCAGTTTTCTGAGCATTAGGCAAGCAAAAGCGGCAAAATGAAGCCCCACAACGGTAGAAGCCAAACGCTCATAATCGCGGACAAGACGACGAAAACGGGATTTCCAGCCAAAGGAGCGTTCAACAACCCAACGACGCGGAAGCAAGACAAATCCCTTGTGACCAGCGGGAAGATGAATCACAACCAGGTCAATTCCTTCCGCTTTCGCCGCTGCAATCGCCTCTTCACCCGTATAGCCTTGATCCACCCAGGCGAGTTCAACATTATGTCCCGTGATTTCTTGAACCTGATGGGATAGTTCACCCACCTGGTCACGCTCTTGTTCGTTTGCGGGAGTAACAACTAAGGCCAATAGGTCACCAAGAGTATCTACAGCGATATGAATCTTGCTGCCTTTCTGTTTCTTATGTCCATCAAAGCCTGCACGAGATCCACTTTCGATAGTGCCTTGTAGTGTTTGACCATCATAGATTACTGCCGTAGGTTGTTCTTCTTTACCAGAAGCTATACGAAGCAACTCACGCAAATCATCGACGATCATCTCGAAACTACCTGCTTGAATCCATCTTTGAGCTTGTTGATAGACGGCTGCCCAAGGTGGGAAGTCATGGGGCAATAATCTCCAGGAACATCCACTACGAATGAGATAGCGTAGCGCGTTAAAGACGCGGCGTAGCTCATGGATGCGTTGGGGAGCCTCTACTGTCATTAATGTCAGGTAGGTCTCAACGAACTTCCACTCTAAATCTTCCACATCGGACGGGTAGCCTGTTTTGGCTTTTGATAAGGTTTCCATATCTACAGGGACAGGGATTTGTCAGTTAAGTTCATAACACCCTCTAGTGAGTGCCGCCGTCGCCCGCTCCAGGTTATCCCCCACGGTCGCCCGGTTGTAGACGCTCACCCCGCACTGCGAGAGCTTCTGCGCCAAATACGCCGCGTCGGTGTCTACTATCTGCCCGAGGAGAAGCTCGGTGCCGAAGGAAATTATCTCTGCTGTCATAACTTACTCTTTCTCAAAAACGAGTGGTTGAAAACCAACTCGCTCAGGGCTCCGTTCGTTCCTCACTGCGCCGAACACCCTCACGGGTGAAGTATTGCTGGCAGTAGTGGTAGGCATGCCGATCTTCAAAACGCCCCAAGTTATCCAAAACAGTGACGATATGGCAACTTGCCGTGCCCCCATTCCCCTCACCACGTAGACCTCGCCCGACCATCTGCATGTAGCGAACGGGACTAAAAACCTGTCGTGAGATCAGCACCATATCTGTCTTTGGTGCATCGAAGCCCGTCGTCAGAACACTGTGGTTACAGAGCACGCGAATCTTGCCTTTTTGAAAACGGTCCAGAAAATAACGACGTGCGGTAGAAGGCGTATTTCCACTGACAGCAGCAGCAGAGATACCTAAGAGGTTCAAA
>JANNDD010000212.1:0-12855 GCA_031387365.1 Armatimonas sp.
GCTGACCAACCTCGCGCTCTCGTGTGAGTCGTGTAATCTCTATAAAGGTGGTGCGATTACAGGCTGGGATGAGCTAAGCCAGCAAGACATGCCGCTGTTTCATCCACGGCAGCAAGTTTGGGAAGAGCATTTTGAGTGGAATGCGGCTGCGGGACGTATTGAAGGAAAGACCCCAACGGGGAGAGCTACTATCTATCGACTGCGATTCAACTCGGACTTTCAGTGTCGCGCTCGTCAGATTTGGTTTCCGATGGGGCTTTTTCCGTGAACCCATCTGCCGATTATTGCGTTTATACAAACAGCCATGCTTTCTAAACGATTGTTCCTCGGAACCAGCCTCACCCTTGCACTCACCGGACTTGGGGTTGCCCAGACCAAACAAAAAGCCAAACCCGCTTTGGTTAAATCTGAAAAACGAACTGGCCCACAGCTTTTTGCGGCGCAGTGCGCGCCGTGTCATGGGGCAAAAGGCGAGGGGGGGGCGGGCTATAACAAGGCGCTGATCGGGGCACAGACGACCCAGGAGCTGGCGAGCTTTCTGAATAAAACCATGCCGCCGGGGCCGAAGCATATCGCCGCTGCCGATGCCAGCCTGGTGGCGGCGTTTATGCAAGACATCTTCTACTCCCCCCTCGCTCAAGAGCGCAACCGGCCCGCACGTGTGAGCCTCTCGCGGCTAACCTCGCGGCAGTTCAAGAGCGCTGTCGCCGATCTGGTAGGGAGCTTCCGACCGGGTGCGGCTGTAGGGGCTGAGCGAGGGCTGAAGGCGGAGTATTTTAAGGCCAAGCGCTTTAACAACAACGAGCGCGTGCTACAGCGCACGGATCCGCAGGTGGTATTTGATTTTGGGACAGCGGGGCCGACTACCGATCAGTTCGAGCCGCACCAGTTCTCGATCCGCTGGGAGGGTAGCCTTGTGGCTCCCGACACGGGTGAGTACGAGCTGGTGGTCAAGAGCGATCACGCCGTGCAGCTCTGGGTGAACGATAGTAAAAAATCACTGATTGATGCCTGGATCAAGTCTGGCAAGGACACGGAGTTTCGTGCTCCTATTTATTTGCTCGGTGGCCGTAGCTACCCGATCCGGCTGGAGTTCTCGAAATCTACGGTGGGGGTGGACGATACCAAGAAAAAAGAGGGCAAGCCCGCACCACCTGCTTTTGTGACTCTTGCTTGGAAGCGCCCCCATCTCACCGATGAGCCTATCCCAAGTCGCTGCCTGGTTCCTAGTAGCGTCCCTGAGACATTTCTGGTGAACACGCCCTTCCCGCCGGAAGACCGGAGCATGGGCTACGAGCGTAGCAGCATGGTCTCGAAAGCCTGGGACGAAGCCATCACCAACGCGGCGCTGGAGACGGCGCAGTTTGTGGCAACTCGTAAGTGGGGAATGGACGAGAAGCTCTTCGCCCGCACGTTTGTGGAGCGTGCCTTCCGTCGCAAACTCACTGACCCGGAAGTGGAGCGCTACGTCACGCGGCATTTTTCTCAGGCCCCGGATACGGAAACTGCCCTCAAGCGCGTGGTCTTGCTCACGCTTAAGTCTCCATTCTTCCTCTACCGCGAGAACAACTCTGCCTCCAAGCTTGCACTGACACTCTGGGACTCGCTGCCCGATGACACGCTGCTCAAGGCCAATCTCGCGACTCCCGAAGCGATTCGCACGCAGGCCGAAAAGATGCTGGCCGATCCGCGCACCTGGAGCAAGGTACGCGAGTTCTTGCTGACGTGGCTCAAAGTAGATCAGTACCCCGATCTGGCAAAAGATAAAAAACGTTTCCCGGAGTTCGACGAAGCTGCCGCGTCGGATCTGCGCACCTCGCTGGAACTCTTTCTCGAAAATACGGCCTGGGGCGAGAAGTCCGACTTCCGTGAGCTGCTCCTCAGCGATAAAGTCTACTTAAACGGGCGGCTTGCCAAGATTTATGGAAACCCCCTAGCCCCCGATGCCCCGTTTCAGCCGGTGAGCCTGGATGGGAGCAATCGTGCGGGGGTCTTGACCCAGCCGTACATGCTGGCGAGCCTGGCCTACTTCTCCACCAGTGACCCCATTCATCGGGGCGTGCTCATCACCCGAAACTTCCTAGGCCGCGTCCTCGCCCCGCCGCCCATTGCAGTCACGCCCACGCCCGCCGACTTACAACCCAAGCTCACTACCCGCCAGCGCGTCACGATCCAGACCAAGCCCGCCGCGTGTGTCTCCTGCCACCAGATGATCAACCCGCTTGGCTTCCCGCTGGAGCGCTTCGATGCGATTGGGAAGCTGCGCGACAAAGAGAACGACCAGCCGATTGACGCCACCGGCAGCTACCAGACGCGCAAGGGAACCGTCGCCAAGTTCAACGGCCCCCGTGAACTGGCTCAGTTTCTGGCCGACAGCGACGAGGTTCACGCGACGTTTGTAGAGCGGCTCTTTCAGTTCGTCACCAAGCAGCCCATCCGCGCCTACGGCCCGAAAACGTCGCTGGAGCTTCAGAAACGCTTCGCGGCGAGCGGGTTCAACATCAAAAAACTCCTCGTCGAAATCGCCGTCGTCGCGTCTTCTCCAACGGCGAACTTGGGTGTGGCATCGGGTGGCGTTTCGCGTTCGGGCGGATAAATCGGCCCGCCGGGTACCCTTTGGGTGGTCGGCAAGACCCATAAATGGGCCTGTAAAGAGTGTTTTATTCGTGGGTGGTGGGTTGCTTGAGCAGGATCATTGTTGAGACGGGATACATAAATTGACCACCTCCTGCGATGGGAGACATCCCGCAGACCTCCCAGCCTTCTTCCCCAGCAGAATCAAGGTAGTCCGAGAGCTGAACGCGTTGATCCGAACCAAGTAAGTTAGTGCGCTTTTTGATGATGGGGGCAGAAGTATCGCCATTGATGGAATAGACATAAACAAACTCGCCCGTTTCCTGAGTGGCCTTTGCGACAACGGTGAGGTAGCGCCATTTTTTCATGGTGATTATTTATTCCTGCGTGGGCCGAAAAGGCCGTGTTTTCGGTAAGCCGAACTCGCTACGCAGGGTGGCGTTTTCTTTTTCGTAGTAGGGGAAGGTGGTGTGGGTGCGGGCGGGCTTTTTCGCCGCAACAACGGGGGGCACAACTTCATCTGCCATAGCTTGGTTCTCCTCAACACACGGGTCGTTCTCAACGAGAGATTTTAGCGCGTCCACGACAGCTGATTAAATTATACCAAGAAGCCGCTCGGTTTCAACAGGTGTGCACCATGCTCTAACAACGGCGGATAAGATTTCAACGAACCCATCTCCCGTCCCCCTCCCTAACCCTCCCTGCCCTGAGGGAGGGTGGCGTAGTGAGGAACGAACGCAGCCGGGTGGGTTCTGAACGCAGCCGGGTGGGTACAAGCCGGGTGGCTTCGGGTAGAGCATCGGCTGATGCCAAGCGCATTCGGGTACAATAATAACACCATGCAAAATACACGACGAGACTTTCTGCGCGAGCTGGGCCTGAGTGCCGCCGCGCTTCCGTTTCTGGCGAACCTGCCGTCGCTGGCGCACGCGCAAACGGCGGGTAAGCGTAAGCAGCGCTTGATCGTGCTGTTTTCGCCCGACGGCATTGTCCCTAATACTTTTTGGCCCGACGAAGTGGGCGAGAACTTCACGCTCAAGGAGAGCCTGACGCCGCTGGAGCCGTTTAAGAAAAACACGCTGATCTTAAACGGGGTCTGTGATCGGGTGCGCGGCGATGGCGACAGCCACATGCGCGGTATCGGGTGCCTGCTCACGGGAGTCGAGCTGTTCCCCGGCAATGTCCAGGGCGGCTCGGACACTCCGGCGGGCTGGTCGAGTGGCCTCTCGATAGACCAAGAGATTAAGAATTTTTTGCAAGCCAGCCCTGCGACTCGCACGCGCTTCGGTTCGCTGGAAATGGGCGTGATGGTGCCTGAGCGCGCCGACACCTGGACCCGCATGAGCTACGCGGGAGCCAACAAGCCCATCGCGCCCATAGACGATCCCTACCAGATGTTTGCCAAGCTCTACGGACGCCTCAAAGACCAGCAAAGCCTCAAGAGCGTGCTCGATGATCTGAAAACGGATCTCGAGACGCTCCGCAAGAGTGTCTCCGCGCAAGACCGGCAGATTTTAGAGGAGCACACGGCGCTGGTGCGTGATCTGGAAAAAGAGCTGCAAGCCGCCAGCAAAGTGGATGTGGGGCACCCCGTTCCGCCGCTAGAGCCTGGTGTGCGCCGCGACAACGATGCCATGCCACAGCTCAGTAAGTTGCAAATTGACTTGCTTGTGCGCAGCTTCTCCGCCGATTTTGCCCGCGTCGCCACGTTCCAGTACACCAACTCGGTCGGGCAGGCACGCATGCGCTGGCTCGGGATTCAGGAAGGCCAGCACGACCTCTCCCACGAGCCCGACACCAACAAAGACGCGCAAGAGAAGCTTACAAAGATCAATAAATGGTACTGTGAGCAGCTCGCTTATCTGGCCAAACGCCTCGCAGAAACGCCCGAACCGGGCGGTACGGGGAGCCTGCTAGACAACACGCTGATTGTTTGGACCAACGAGCTAGGCAAGGGGAACTCGCACACGCTGGATAATATCCCCTTTGTCTGTGTCGGGAACATGCCTGGCCTCACGATGGGGCGCTCGCACAAGTTCAACCGTGTCCCGCACAACCGCCTGCTCCTCTCGCTCGCGCATGGCTTCGATCATAAAATCACCAAGTTCGGAAACCCCGATTTCTGCGGCGATGGCCCGCTAAATCTCAGCTAGAAGCTATTTAGCAAGCGCACCGTGCTCGGCGATAGAGAAGTATCTCAGATGAAAGGAGGCGAAATAACTTGAACTATTCGTTCACGTCCGCCTCCGGAGTCGGACGCAACTAACCTGCTTTAGTCGAGTGGGTTGGGAGCAAAAAACTCCGGATAGAGAGCCACCCTAAACGTAAAGTTTCGGGTGGCTCTCGCTGTTTTACACCCCAGCGCTATTGCGCCGTAGCAGGTCGGCTTCGTCACAGGGGCGCTTGGGATCGTAGCCATCAAGCGGCAAGAGATGCGTGTGGATGGCGTCGAGGAAGTCCACCGGGAAGGGGAAGAACGCGTCTTCCACTTCATCGGGCGGGGTGATCCAGTTGCGCGCTCCAAGAACCATCGGCGGGGCGTCCAGATAGGAGAACGCGGCGCGGCCAATATGCGAGGCCATCGTGTGGAGAAAGCTCCCGCGCTCGCAGGCATCGGAGGCGAGGAGAATCTTACCGGTTTTCTTGACGGAGGCAATCACCGGCTCGTAGTTAAACGGGACGAGTGAGCGGGCGTCTATGACCTCCGCCGAGAGGCCCCACTTCTCTTCGAGAATCTGCGCTGTTTCTAGGGCACGGTAGAGAGTTGCGCCAATCGTGAGAATCGTTAGGTCTTTTCCTGGCTTTTTCACCTCGGGCTCACCTATCGGGATGGTGTAGGACTCTACGGGGACGCCTGCCTGGCCATTGAAGCGCTCGGGCATGTTGTAGAGGCGCTGGCTCTCGAAGAATACCACGGGATCGGTGCCCGTCAGAGCGGACTGCATCAGGCCCTTGGCATCGTAGGGGGTGGAGGGAAATACCACTTTCAGGCCTGGAATGTGCGCGACGAGGCTTGTCCAGTCCTGGGAGTGCTGCGCTCCGTACTTGCTGCCCACAGAAACTCGGAGCACGACGGGCATTTTTAGCATCCCACCGGACATTGACTGCCACTTGGCGAGCTGGTTGAAGATCTCATCGCCCGCGCGGCCCATGAAGTCGCAGTACATCAGCTCCACGAGTGCCCGCCCACCTTCGAGCGCGTAGCCCACGGCGGTGCCCACAATCGCGGCCTCGGAGATGGGGGAGTTGAAAAGCCTGTGGTAGGGAAGCGCTTCGGTCAGGCCACGGTAGACACCAAACGCGCCGCCCCAGTCACGGTTTTCCTCGCCGTACGCAACGAGCGTTGGATCGGCGTAGAAGCGGTCAAAAACCGACTCAAAGATCGCGTCTTTCAAGCCGACACAGCGCGCGTCCGAGAGGTAGCTGCCGTCATCGGCGATTCCCGTGCGGCTCTTGCTGGCGAGCTGCTTGGTGCGCGGGTTGTCAGCTTTTGCAAGAAGCGTCTCCGGAGCACGATTTGAGTCGAGGTTCTCGACACTCTCGTTGGAGTACATCGTGCTCTCTAGCAAGTTCCCGACGGCAAAGAGGTTGGCACGTGGCGATAGATCCAGATCAATGGCTTTTTTGTAGGCGCGGAAGAGTATGCTATCGAGATGTGCGTACTCGGCCTCGAAGTCCTGGCGCAAGGCGACACCTGCGGTGATCAGATCCTCACGGAACGTCACGAGTGGGTCCACGCGCTGCCAGGCCTCGATCTCGGATTTCTCACGGTAGCTGGATTGATCTGAGGGAGAGTGGCCGCTAAACCGGTAGGTGACGGTATCCAGCAGCACAGGCCCTTCGCCTGCTTCGATCAGCGCTTTTTTGCGCGCAATGGCATCAATCACCGCAAGGGGGTTGTAGCCGTCCACACGCTCCGCGTTCATCTGATCCGCGTTCAGCCCGGCTCCGAGGCGCGCCAGCACGCCAAAGCCGCCGGTCTCGCCCACGGGCTGGCCGCCCATGCCGTAGAAGTTATTGACAAAGTTAAAGATAATCGGCAGGCCGCCGCGCACGTGTTCGGGCCAGAGGGTCTTGAACTGGTCCATCGTCGCAAAACAGAGCGCCTCCCAGACGGGGCCGCAGTTGGCGCTCGCATCACCGATATTGGCAATCACGATGCCTTTTTTCTGGTTCACCCGCTTGTAGAGCGCCGCGCCCGTGGCAATATCCGCGGATCCCCCGACAATGGCGTTGTTGGGGAAGACACCAAAGGGGGTAAAGAAGGCGTGCATCGAGCCGCCCATGCCTTTGTTAAAGCCTGTCTCACGCCCGAAAATCTCCGCGAGAGTGCCGTAGAGCAAGAAGTCAATCGCTAGGCTCTGAACCGTGTCCGCCGCGGCGTCTTTTTCCACAACTCGTAGGACGGAGCCATGGTCATAGCTACGCATGATCTCCAGAAGTGTCTCGTCGTCGAGCTTATCAATGGCGGAGAGGCTCTTGGCGAGAATCTCTCCATGACTTCGATGGGAGCCGTAGAGATGGTCGTTGGTGTCGAGAAGGTAGGCCTGCCCTACCGCAGTCGCTTCCTGACCAATTGAGAGGTGCGCGGGGCCACGGTGGTCATAGACGAGGCCACCAAACTGACGCTGGGTCTTGACTTCCTGGAGAAGGCTCTCAAAGACTCGGATAACGGCCATATCCCGGTGGATACGGCGCAGGTCAGAGTCGGAGTAGCGGCCTCGCTCTTCGGCGAGGGACTTCTGGTACTGATTGACGGGAATAGGATCGAAAGTAACTTGCCCCGGTTTTCGAACATCTTCCGGGACAATGGAGATAGACTTTGGCATAGCGCCCCTATTGTACCGTGAGCAAGGTTTTAGACGTGCTGGGCCTCGGGGCGGGAATGGTGGGGAGCGAGATTAGCCGGGGATAGAGCGCTTGCTGTGCCTTCTCCTCTTTCGTCTCAATCCGATCCGCGATCTCATCGGCCTCGCGTGACGGCAGACCGGCGCTCTTGAGCTGTGTGCGGCTAATTTGTAGGTCTTCGAGGATCGGCTTGCGGATCTTGGACAGATACATCTTGGGGCCGTAGATCCCCGATGCCTCTATCTCCGCACCGCGTTTTTCCCACTCGGGGATCAGGGCGTGCGCGGGCATGGCAAAGTTATCAAAGACATACTTCAGGTCCACAATCGTGCCCTCTGGGTCGAGTGCGAGGTAGGTCTTGACACCTTTGCGGAAGAAGTTATAGTGCGCGCTCTCGTCGGCGGAGACCCAGCGCAGGGTTTTATCGAGACAGGGATCGCCCTCACCCGTCTGGTGAACTAGGCGGCGCAGGTTGATATAGTTCAGACCCGTGGCGAGCTCCTGGATCATGGTGTAGCAGATCATCTGGCGCGGTGTCTCAAACGGCAGACTCCACTCGGCCCCCAGTAGCGAGCGCTCGAAGTCCTTCATCTCATCTTCCGTACGCTTGCCCGAGGCGATCAGCCAGCGCTCCAGTGCCATCGAGTGCTTGCTCTCCTCGTAGCCCCAGTTGGCCTGGAAGAGCGCCCTGCCCCGCGAGCGGCGGATCAGCGCCATGATCTTGCTGGTGTAGTCCGGCAGGAACGACTCCACGGCGCAGAACGACTCTAGAATCGAGACCACCAGCTCCGAGGCGTTGCCTTGCGCCTCGGCCCAGGGAATGTCATCCACTACGCTCCAGCGGCGTTTTTCCTCGGCATTCTGGAAGTAGCGCAGGTACTGCTCGTAGAAAGCCTCCTCAATTTGATGCTGGATACTGGTGCTCTTCTGAGGCGTTAGGGGCTCGTCGGGCCAGTGGGTACGTCCGTTGGCGCAGAGACCCGCAATGGTCGCGTCGTCGTTGTACTCGCTTTTTGGTAGCCCGCCCTCTGGTAGCTCGTCATTCTGGTCATTTTTCATGGTGTTTACAGAATATCGTATCTCTGCCAGGGGGCAAGGGCATGGGACCAAAGTCCTGTGTTTCTCCGCTACGCTTTGTCCCGCCAGCGTTCCAGGCCCGCGACTGCAAGGGTGGCGGCGGGGGCATTCAACGGAAGGCTCATAGCGTCTGCCCGGCGTAGTCCTGGGCGCGGAAGAACTTGCCCGTGGTGCCGTCGTCGAGCAGGGCGGGCACGAGAGCGCCTGGAAGCACGGACTCGACGGAGTTCGGGGCATTGGGGCCGCCTAGATCCGTGCGAAGCCAGCCTGGATCAAGCAAGTTGATCAGCACGCCATCGTCTTTCAGATGATTCGCCGTGTCCGTGACGAACTTATCCACGGCGGCCTTGGAGATCGAGTAAGCGATCAGCTCAGGCTGATCCTGAATGCCCGATGTCACATTGATGATCCGTCCCCACTTGCGCTCCACCATGCCCGGAATCAGGCCATGACAAATGCGCACCAGAGCCGTCACATTGACCTCGAAGCTTGTGCGGAAGTCCTCGGCGGGAATACTCTTCCAATCGCTACGATACGGCGTCATCACGGCGGCATTGTTATAGACAATATCAATGCCCGGTGTCGAGGCCAGCACGCTCGCCAGCAGCGCGTCCACTTGGCTGGCGTCGGAGAGCTCCGCGGCCACTTGCTGTACCTGCACGCCCTTTGCGGCGAGCTCGGCCGCCAGTGCATCCGTGCCCTTTGTCTCCCGGCTGTGGAGCACCACATTGCAGCCGTACTCCGCGAGGCCAAGGCTGACTTGTTGTCCAATTCCACGGCTCGCGCCGGTTACCAGGGCCCACTTGCCCTTAATCTCTGCTTTTTGCATTTAAACTCAATCCTTTACTTTCTAGGAACCGAAGACGCTACGGTTGATTTCTAGCGCACTTTGGTGGGGGAGCGCAGCTCTGGCGCACGACGAGCTGTGGTGTAATCACAAGACGTTGCGGCGCGGTACTCGGCGCTGTTTTCTGAATACGCTCGATTAAAAGACTCACGAACTGGGTCGCCAGCGGCTCAATATGCTCCCCGATGGTGGTTAGGCGAGGGCAGATATAGCTCGCAAGATCGAGGTTGTCAAAGCCCACCACGGTCATTTGTTGCGGAACCGAGACGCACGCATCGGCCAGGTGCCCAATCACAAGAGCGGCTAGGGAGTCCTGGTACGCGAAGATTGCGGTGGGGGGAGTGGGTAGCGCGAGCAGCTGCGCGACACCGCTCTGCACTTGCGCATCAGTTTTTGCCACGATGCACAGCTCCGCCCCAAGCTCGATCCCTGCCGCTTCCAGGGCTGCGTTAAACCCGAAGAGTCGGTCGTGTTTACCGCGATGGGGGAGCTTCCCCAGGGTCGCAATCCGGCGGTGTCCGAGCGAAATCAAGTGCTGGGCTAGGGCGTAGCCCCCCTTGGCATCGTCCCCTGTGACAGTGTCTAGGTGCTCCGTGTCTTCCACCCAGCCCATCAGAATAAGAGGGACACCGGCAGCCACTAGCGCATTGACTTGCTCGCGTGCGACAAGCCCCTGCTCTGCAGTCACAAGCAGGATTCCGTCGGCACGCTGCTCACGAAGAGAAGCAAGACAAGCGGCCTCCGCTTCCTGATCGGCGCCGCTGAGCTGTAGCTGGAGATTGTAGCCCGCCGCCCGTGCCCGATCCGCGACGAGCTGCACTAGCTTGGGGTAGTAGGGGTTCGAGACCTCAGGAACCACGAGACCAATGGTGCGTGTGGAGCGGGTCTTCAGGTTACGAGCAACTTGATTGACCTGATAGCCTGCCTCGCGAGCTAGAAGCTGAATGCGCGCCTTGGTGTCGGAGTTGACAAGCGAGCTGTCTGCCAGTGCTCGGGAGACGGTTGAGTGGGACACACCTGCTTGGCGTGCGATGTCTTCTAAGGTGATCACAGGGTTTTTATCTTGTTATTGCACACGATTGCAAAGAATTTTACGGGATAGAATCGGCCCTGTCAATACGCTTTGCACACGATTGCAATGATTCTTTTCTAGCCGTACCATCAAATGCGGTGAGGTACAATGCAAACCATGCGAAGGATCGGTATCGTGGCATGTGTGGCGATTGTGGCCCCAGCCCAGGCACAGACCTACCAGGCATCGTTGAACTATGCGGTGGTGGTTGACCAGACCGCTGCCTCCCCGACGGATGGCAAGGCGGCGGCGATGGAGGGCTGGCAGCAGCCTCTTGCCGCCTGGGCGGGCCTGGAAAACCCCGTGGCGGGACAGGCATCCCGCAGCGACTCTGTCGTCTGGGTGACACGGGGCACAGCGTATCTCGGCATGGCAGTTACCAACCCTAGCCCCACGGAAAATGCAATGGTGGAGGTGAAACTCAAGCTCAAGCGTGGCGCGTGGCGGCTGGAGTTTGCGGCGGGCAGCGAGAATGAGAGTACCCGTGCCTGGAAAGCGGGCGGGGTGTTTCTTTCTCAGCCCGGCACCATCTCTCGAACCATCTTTGTTCGTGCGGGGGAGACGCTCTTTGTCCGCGCCGTGGAGACTCTGGCGGAGGCCGATGCCGCCTGTCGCGCCGCGCAGCAGGCACTGCCCGGGAAGCTCGTTAGCACACGCGCAAAGATCGGGGAGGCTCAGGAGTTCTGTGGACGTGCTAAGCCAGACCGTGTGATCGAGCGGGTGCACGAGGCACTCTCGGATATTGAGGGAGTGGCGGGCCAGCCCCTTGCCCGGTTGCGGACGGCGCTCTCTGAAGTCAGCGCTGCTGTCTTGAATCTTCGCGTCCAGGCCCGTGTGCAGGCTGTGGGCACAAAGCTGCTGTTAGTCAATGGCGAGAGCCGTGCACTGGCAGGAGGACGCTTCTTTTTGGGAGCGGCAGCAAAGCCCTTTGGAAAGACTCTGCCCAAAGCCGTGGCCTCGGCAGATTTCCCCGGGAGCGGCTCGGGGTTCGTCCAGTACAAAGTTGGCGGTGGGACGGCAACCCTCTCCGCACGCGTCGGGCCTGGCACCGAGCTGCCGCTGATACTCTCACAGGCAACGGCGGCTCCCGTGAAGGTTGCGGTTGCAGTTGCCACACCACCGACTCCTAAACCCACGCCCGGGTCTAGACCCGTGAAATCGGTAACTATTCGCCCTAATACCCCTACCCCTAAACCCAGTGCCGTGCGCACGGCAAGCCCGATTACTCCTATGACCAAAGTGATTTATCCGACCTCCCGAACGGTAGAGGTAACCGATACCTACCATGGCACCAGCGTGGCTGACCCCTACCGGTGGCTGGAAGATGCCAACAGTGACGAGACGGCTGCCTGGGTGAGCGCACAGAACGAGGCGACGGGGGCATTGTTAAAAACGCTTCCCGCCCGTGAGGTGCTCCAGAAACGCCTGACTGAGCTGTGGAACTACGAGCGCTACGGTCTGCCCAGCTGCCACGGGAGTCGCTACTTCTTCAGCCGCAACGATGGTCTTCAGAACCAGGCGGTGCAGTACGTGACGGACGATCTAGAGGCGCAACCGCGCATCTTGATTGATCCCAACACGCTCTCCGACGATGGCACGGTGGCACTGGGAGGGATGAGTATCTCCGAGGACGGTGGCCTGGTTGCCTACTCGATTGCACGCTCCGGCTCGGACTGGCAGGAGTGGCATGTCCGCGATGTGGCCACAGGAAAAGACCTCTCCGACAAGATCGAGTGGGGCAAGTTCAGTGGCGCTTCGTGGCGCAAGGACGGCTCAGGATTTTACTACAGTCGCTATGCGGTCCCTGAAGCGGGCACCGCACTCCAAGGGGCCAACTACAACCACAAGCTCTACTACCACGCACTCGGAACGCCCCAGAGCGCCGATACTCTGGTCTACGAGCGTCCTGACCACCCAGACTGGAACCTGGGCGGAAGCGTGACTGAGGATGGGAAGTGGCTCGTGATCTATGCTAGCAAAGGCACCGAGCGGCGCAACTCTCTGTTTCTCAAGGATTTAACCCGACCCGACGGCCCTGTTCGCGACTTTTTGACCGCCGGGGATGCGTCTTATAGTGTGGTGGGCAACGACGGCCCGATGTTCTATGTGATGACGGACAAAGATGCACCGCTTAAGAAACTTATCACCGTAGACAGCCGCACCCCGAGCGCAGCCGCGTGGCGCCCCCTCCTCCCCGAGAGCCGTGACACACTGCAGTCAGCGAGTATTTTTGGCGATAAGCTGATTGCCAGCTACCTGAAAGATGCGCACTCACAGATTCGGCTTCACAGCCTTTCCACGGGCGAGCTACTGCGTGAGGTGGCTCTGCCAGGCATCGGAACCGCGAGTGGCTTTGATGGCAAGCGAGAAGATACGGAGACGTTTTTTGCTTTCTCCAGCTACACCAGCCCGACCACGCTCTATCACTACGATATCG
>JANNDD010000233.1:0-5032 GCA_031387365.1 Armatimonas sp.
ATTGAGACAAACAAAGAGAATGGTCTCACTATCGAGTCGTCGAGTTTGGCAAAAAATCTCTTCGGATTGTGGCGTTTTCATGTCATAGGGAGCATCTTCGCCGACGGAATTGGGTAGTGCCCGAATGACCTCAAAGTCTGCCCAACCAACGTGCTCTCCAATCTCTGTAAGCTGAGGAAAGAGCTCAGCATCGACAAACTGCGGCTTCTCTCCGGCCCAGATCACACTTCCGCCGGATGCCGCGAATGCTTCCAAGAGCTTCAGTGTCGTGGAACGGATGGTGGTGCAGCCGCCAATGACGATGGTTCTGTAGCGCATCTGGCCGACGACGAAGTCTTTGCCCTCTATGCTTGCGTGCTCGGCGAGGATCCCTTCGTCGCCGTAGTCGAAGTCTATTTGGGCGCCTTGGAGCCAGTGGAAGAGCTCGGCGAACTGGGCTTCGAGCTTCTGAATGGCGGGGGCTTTGGGGCTGAGGCCGCTGCACCAGCCGGGGTGGATCTGCGCCCAGACGCTCTCGACGGGGTGAATCACGAGCACATCGCAGACGGGCTCGCCTTGGGAGAGAAGAAATCCGAGGCGGGCGAAGTAGTTCTCGACGGCACTGTAGTCTTTCCACCAGGCGCTCTGGTGAAGGATGCTGGCGGGGTAGTCGCGCTTGGCCTCGCCCTCCATCGTGTACCAGGAGAGATGATGACAGCGCAGGTTCACGCCAAAGAGCGCCTGCCAGTCCCCGACGTGCTTATGCCCCTCCAGCCCCATCTGCCAGCCGGTGCAGCCGTAGAGCTCGCTCATCAGCCAGGGTTTGCCCAATTGCCGCCCGACACTCTGGAGCTGCTTGGCGACCCAGAAGGCCTTGTTGCCCTCGGTCAGCAGGTCCATGCCGGGGTACTCCATGAACTCGTAGCAGCGCATCATCGAGCCGTTCATTGCCACTTGGGACGTGAGGTTGTCTTCGTGCAAGAAGTGCCCGGTGAGGATGAGGTTGTGCTCACGGCACCAAGCGTCCATCGGCTTGCAGAAGTTCTCGGTGAAGAGAGACAAGCAAAGCTCGACATAGCGCCACTTGGTCGGGTGGACGGCTTGGCCGTCGGGGAGTAGGAAAATCTCTGGGAGGTGCGCGAGCAAGTCATCGCCGTAGGCCGCTTCCCAGTGCTCGGGCATTTTTGGGGTCCACGGGACAATCCACTCGCTACTGCCCAGCCCCTGCCCAAAGCTCGTCATCAGCGAGCCACGGTGGGGCTCGTCGGTGAAGATTCCCTTGATATTCTTGCCCAGCCTATCGCCGCACTTTGCGACATATTTTTCGTGCGTGGACTTCAGAAAGGCGTCGGTGGCGGCGCGGCTCATGGTGTCGAGGTAGGTGTAGCCGTTGTAGAAGTTAGAGCGGGCCATCTCCTCGACCGTAAACTCAAGTATAGAGAAGCCGGGCGGGACGGCGCTGCCGGGCGCGACCCGGCGCAGGCTGTGGTAGCTCAGGCCATCGGCGGCCAGCTCACAGGCAAAGGCGGCGAGTAGTTCCCCTCCCCCGGCTCGTTCCCCTCCCCCGGCTCGTTCCTCGCCACCCCCTCCCAATAATGGACGAGGGTTGGGCGGGGGCTGAAAGCCCCCCTCTGACTCCCCCTCCCTCCCGTTATCGGGAGGCGAGGGGGCCGGGGGGAGGGAGGGAAAATACGCCCACTCGCTCTCAGAGACAATCGTGCAGCGCAGGAAGCGCATACGAAACTCAGAATTCTCCGTAACCAGCCCCCCCGCGCTCCCTGACGGCCATCTATCTTCGTCGTAGAGCCACGCCTCCATCCCCAGCTTCTCGGCTTCGTCGGCGCAGGCGTTGATGCACTCGAACCACTCGTCGCCTAGATACTCGGTGGCCAGCCCGACGCGGGAGTGCATGAAGAAGCCCCCGAGGCCCATCTCCTTCATCACATGCACTTGGTGCAGAAGCTCTGCCTTATCTAAACGCCCGTTCCAAGCCCAGAACGGCTTCCCACGCCACGCCGCGCCGGGATTTTGGAACTGCACGAAGAGCTCGTCGGTGGTCACGATTTGCGCCAGAGCCCTTCGAGCTTGTCCTGAGGTGTCCAGCCCAGCAGGCGCTCGGCTTTGTCGGTGCGGCACTGGCCGTGGGGGAAGTCCGCGACGCAGTGGAACTCCTCGTAGGGACTCGGTAGCGACGGCACTTCCAGAGCGCACTGAATCGCCCGGGCAGCGTCTTGCCAGGAGAGCATCATCGCGCTACCGCCATGCTCGCTCACGGCATCGGGCTGGGCGAAGCCATTGAACATGACATTGGGCACTTCAAGGTCATGCCACTCCGCAAAAACCCGCAGCGCCTCATTGCCTAAAAACTTACTGTGCCCGTAGAGGTAGCGCCCGGGCCGAGTCGGGGAGTCGCAAGCCAGATGAAAGTCGTAGGTGAAGTCCCCCTCACCATGCAGCGTGATGAGCTGTGGCCCGGTCTGAACCACGCGCCGAATCCCGAGCTGTGCCGCCGCCCGCCCGATATTGTAGGCTCCCATTGCATTGACCAGAAACGCCTCGACGGGATCGGGGCGCACGACGGTTAAGTTAATGATCGCATCGCAGCCCTTGCAGGCATTGAGCACCGAGCCAAAGTCACGCACATCGAGAAATACCTCCTCGTGTGGCAGGGGTAACGGCTGGGCGAGTGGCGCATCCGGCGACTGGGACTTTGCCTGTAGCAGCGAGTGCAGATCCGCCAAACGAAGCGTGTAGTGGTCTTTGAGTTCATCGGCGACCACACGGCCTATCGGCCCGCCGGCCCCGAGTACCGCCACTTTCTGGATAGGTCGCGACGCGACCGGCGCTACGGGTCCCAGAATTTCACGCCAGTGTTTTCCGTCGTCGCTTGCGGGTCTCGCTAAGCACTCGCCCAGGTGACGCACACGCCAAGGCACGCTGGGCTCCACGAGCACCTGCTCCAGTGTCTCTCGCGCCTGCACCTGTGCTCCAAGCCGCAACACTGTAACATGCAAGCCCGTCGCCCGCGCCACTTCCTGAAGCGAGAGTTCCATTAGATACGGGCAGAGCTGCTCCAGCAGAGGAGAGGGCCGGGGCCGCCAGTTGGGTGCCAGATGCCAGTTCTGTGGGATACGAGAGAAAAAATCGAGTGTCGAGCAGAGCACAATGTGCTTCACGCCCGCCTTTGCTGCCTCCGTTGCCAGCACGTACATCCCTCGCGTTGCCCGGTCAAAGTCCTCCGTCCGCCGAGGACGCTGTACAAGGGGCAAGTAAACCACCGTCTCCACGCCCGCCACTCTCGCTGCAACTGCCGAGGCATCGCGCGGATCACCCTCAAAAAAGATACTCTTATTCATAGTCATTATCAGTACGTACAGCGTCCGCCCGAGAGATCGTAGCACTGCGCCGTCACAAAGCTGGCCGCATCGGAGCAAAGAAAATGCACGACGCTCGCCACTTCGTCCACGGTGCCAGGCCGTCCCATCGGGATCTTGGAGAGGAGTGTTGCCACCACCTCAGGGCTCATCTGCTCCAGCATCGGGGTGGCGATCTGCGCGGGCGCGACACAGTTGACCCGAATCCCCTCTTTTGCCACTTCCTTGCCAAGTGCCTTGGTGAAGGCAATCACACCCGCCTTGGCGCTGGAGTAGGGAATCAGATTCGGGTTACCCTCTTTTCCCGCCACCGACGATATACTCACAATCGCGCCTCGCTGAGCCTCTCGCATGGGCCGGATCGCGGCGCGGCAGAGCTGGAACACGCTGGTCAGGCAGATTGCCAGCACGGCGTCCCAGTTCTCGTCCGTTTGCTCCCAGAGCGGCACGCTCGCCCCGGTGATTCCCTGGCAGTTGACCAGAATATCGAGTGAGCCTTCCCGGAGGTAGATTTTCTCCACCAAGACATCGGGAAAAGTAGGATCGGTCAAATCGCCCTCGAAGTCTGCGCCACTACCAGGCCGGTCCGCTGTGACCACTATCGCCCCAAACACCGAGAGCCGCGCCGCCACTGCTTGCCCGATACTGCCCGCCCCGCCGGCAATTAGCGCCACGCGCCCGGTTAAAAGAAGATCGTCCGTCATGCAACCCAAGTTCGGCAGGGAGCCTTTGGCTTCCTCTTTAGGGCAACTTTGACAATGGCGGCCAGGTTCCGAGTGCAATCAGCAACATTCGCTCCTCAATTCGCACAGGGGTGTTGAAACCAAGGATAAAAGCTGTCACCTCGCCAATTTCTGTCAAAGGGATGATTTCCGCTCCTTGAATCTGGAAATGATCTGCCCATTGATCCTGCCGGGGATGGAAAAAACGAGTCAGCGCCTCTGTGCTCTTTGCAACGGAACCCAAGTCGCTTCCCTTGCTTCGATTGCAGGCAAAACAAGCGCATGCAAGATTAGCCAATACGGTGAGCCCACGATGCTTTTCTGCAACAATATGATCCACTTCATGCTCAAAGGCAGCATCATCAGCATGCACCAAACAATACTCACAGTGGCGGTTTGCGAGCGCAATCACCTGTCGCCGCAATGCTACGGAGATATACGTCGTACTCACCCTACAAGAGCTTTCTTTGATCTCTCAGAAGCAACTTTGCCTTTGCCTTTGCAAGTCGTAAAATATGCTCCAGCGAAATATACGTCTCCAGCTCCGACTTCTCCGCAGACGTGAGTACACCTTGTTTTTCCCGGTTAAGAAGCTCATATGCCCGTTCTTGTTGGGCTACCGACGGGCGGTAGGTAGCCATTTTCTCTGGCGTTGTGCCACTGGCAATAAACGTCACAAATTCATCGTAAGCAGCCGTCACCATACTTGTTAATCCTTACGAATATTATCTCGTTTCCGAAGGAATGTTGCAAGTTCCGACAGTTTGTCGGTGTTGAGGTAGTCCACGCCCGCACGCCAGCAGACCTCCCAACCTGCGGGAGTATCGGGGGTGGCCCAGAAGCGAATGGTGCGGCCCTCGGTGTGGGCTTGTTCGATGAGCTGGGAGAGCTTCTCGCGGTCGGGGCGGATCATGAGGCCAGAGCCGTACCACTTGAAGAGTGTAAACCAGCTCTCGC
>JANNDD010000279.1:0-4173 GCA_031387365.1 Armatimonas sp.
ATTGTACCCGGCGGCTTTGCTGATAAAATACAGCCATGACACTGAACGTTGAAGTTGAACCGGCCCTAGAGGATTCCCTGAAGCGCATTGCCCTGCGTGATGGTGTCTCCGTCGAGACCGTCGTGCAACGGTTTCTAGAGCAGCAGATTCCCAAAGACCATGCACTTCTCTCCGAATCCGTGCTTTTGGAACGTATCAGCGGGTCGGATACCCTTGTGCTACGCGCACAGATCAAAGCCCTGTGGGAAAAGCGCCAGAGTGCCTCCCTGACAGATCCCGAAGAAGCCCGATTGAGCGAACTACAAGAGGCACTCAATGCCACAAACGCCGACCGTTGGGCCGATATCGCTGAGCTGGCGCGGCGGCAGAACAAGCCTCTGACGACTCTTGCGCAGCAGCTTGGCCTTACTGCCGTCGAAGTACACTGAGCCGTGTCACAGAGCTATATTTCCCAGGCACTTCGAAGAGAAGTCATTGAGCGAGCCAAGAGTCGGTGCGAGTATTGTCTGGCCCCTATGGGAATCGGCACCGATCTTTTTGCCATTGAGCACATTACCCCAGAGAGCGCAGGTGGCCTGACGGTTCTGACCAACCTTGCACTGGCCTGTTCGAGCTGTAATACCTTCAAAGGCAGTGCTACTAGCTATCCTGATCCTTTAACAGAGCAGCTGGTAGCTCTCTTTCACCCGCGCCAGCAGCTTTGGGAGACACACTTTCTCTGGAGCGAGGACACGCTTCGGATCATTGGAATTACTCCCGCAGGCCGTGCTACCGTAACCCTCTTACGGATGAATCAGCAATCCCTGATAAACCTGCGCCATGTGCTACGGCTTGCGGGTCTCCATCCCCCGGCTACACAATGAGCTTCTTCTGGACATTGCCAAAGACATCCGTGAGGCGGAAGTCGCGGCCCTGGAAGCGGTAGGTGAGCTTGGTATGATCGATTCCGAGCTGGTGTAGGATCGTCGCTTGCAGATCGTGGCCGTCCATGGGGTCTTTGACCGGGTTGTAGGCGAAGTCGTCGCTGGCACCGTGGACATAGCCGCCTTTGAAGCCGCCGCCACAGGCCCACATGCTGTAGACCGAGCCTAAGTGATCGCGGCCATAAGTGGGCTTTGTCATGTCGCCCTGTACAAACGGGGTGCGCCCAAACTCGCTGGCCCAGAGGACGATGGTGTCATCTAAAAGCCCGCGCTCTTTCAGGTCCATAATCAGCGCCGCCGAAGGCTGATCGGTGTCGCGGCACTGCTCAGCGAGCTGTGTTGGGAGGTTCCCGTGTTGATCCCAGCCCGAGTGCATGAGCTGGACAAAGCGCACCCCGCGCTCTAAAAGCCGCCGCGCCAGGAGGCAGTTTCTGGCGTAGCTGCCAGGGCGGTTCACATCCGGGCCGTAGCGCTCCAGCGTGTGCGCGGGTTCCTTGCCAATATCCAGCAAATCCGGCACTGACGTCTGCATCTTATAGGCAAGCTCGTACTGCGAGATGCGTGTTTCGATCTCCGGGTCGCCGTACTCACTTAAATGCTGGGCATTGAGCGCCGCAATGTCATCAAGCTGCTTACGCCGCAGACCCGAAGGCAGGCCGTCTGGGTTTTTCAGATAGAGCACCGGCTCGCCCTCGCTGCGAAAGCGCACTCCCTGGAACTTGGAGGGCAGAAAGCCGCTGCCCCAGTAGTAGTCGTAGAAGAGCTGGCCACACGTTCGGCCTCTGTCCGTCGAGGTCATGACGACAAACGAGGGAAGGTCTTTGTTCATGCTCCCCAGCCCGTAGGTCGCCCACGCGCCCATGCTGGGGCGGCCCGGGACCTGTGAGCCCGTCATCAGAAATGTCACGCCAGGTGCATGGTTCACCGCCTCGGTGTGCATGGAGTTGATCAGGCAGATGTCGTCGGCGAGCGAGCCAATATGCGGCAGCAGCTCCGAGAGCATCATTCCGGATTTTCCGTAGGCCCTGAACGGCTTGTGGGCGGGCAGGATCGGGAAGGTCTTCAAGCCACTGGTCATGGTCGAGAGGCGCGTCCCCTTGCGCACGGAGTCCGGCAAGTTCGTCCCACGCAGCTTCTCCAGCCCGGGCTTGTAGTCAAACAAGTCCACGTGCGACGGTGCACCGCCCTGCCAGAGGACGACCACGCGCTTGGCTTTGGCCCCGTTTTCCCTCCTCCCCCCAGCCCCCTCCTCCCGATAACGGGAGGAGGGGGAGTTTGAGGCTTGGGCGGTTTCTTCACCGAGCAGGCTTGCGAGCGCGGCCATACCGATTCCGGTGGCGCTCTTTCCAAAAAACTGTCGGCGGGTAATGCCGAGATCACGTTCAAATTCCGGGTTCATACTGTTGCCCTCATCCCCCTGCCCCTTCTCCCAATAACGTGCCTGCTCCGCAGGTGGGAGAAGGGGAGTTTTTGTTGTTCTTTGTGTTTTTCTAAAGGTTGTGCATTCATAGGATTCTCCAAGTTCCCCTCTCCCACCCGAAGGGCTTGTTATTGGGAGAGGGGTGGCTGAGGAACGAGGCCGGGGTGAGGGCCATCACACCCGCTCCAGTTTCAATAGCGGCTGATCGCCCGAGTCGAACTGCCCGACATAGAGGCTGTCGTCGGGGCCGACAATGGCGTCGTGGGGGCGGCGAAACGGGGTGTCTGGGCTCGTTTCCATGGGCTTGAGCTTGCCGCTCTTATCGTATTCGGGCTTGCTGCCGCCGATATTGGCGATGACTTTGAAGCTGCTGTCGAGCACGGAGACGTAGCCGGGGACGTTGCGATCTTGCGGCCACTTACCGCCGAGGTGCCCGACGATCCAGAGCTTGCCCCAAGGCCGGAGCATACGCGGGTCGGAGCCAGGGAGTGTCCATTCACCGAGCTTCTTGCCGCCCACGCTCCAGCGGGCGATACTGCGCTGGTCGCTCATGGCGATGAGAAGCGTGTCTTTGTCAGCGTAGCCGCCGTGCGGCCCCCAGTGCGGAATCCCGCCCTCGTTGCCACCGAAGAAACCGACGTACTTTCCGTTTTTATCGTAACGGATCACGTAGTCCTTGCCATAGCCATCGAGTACGTAGAAATCGCCACTGGCGAGGTGCAGGGTCCACGATGGCTTGTACTCGTCGGCGCTCTTGTACTTACCTGTCTCTTTGGGCCAGCCCCACTCGGCGAGAACCTCGCCCTGGAGCGTCGTCTTGAGCACGCGGTGCGTGTTCAGACAGGTCATAAACAGCACTTGGCGCAGGTTTTCTTCGACAATCGAGAGTCCGTGCCCACCCGTCAGCCCAAGGTTTTTCTGGTGCACGACCCGGCCCGTCGCTGGGTCGAAGATCAGCAAGTTGGCGTCGGCATGATCCGTGAGCAGATACAAGTAGCCGCTCTTGTCAAAGACCAGCCCGTGGCCGTTCTTGATGGGCAAGTTCGCAGGCTTGGCCCAGCCAGGAACAATGCGCCGATTGAACTCGCCTGGCTCGAACCCACCCGGCTTCGCTCGTTCCTCGCTTCGCCACCCTCCCTCAGGGCAGGGAGGGTCGTGTGCTGGGCTGGGTGAGTTAATTCCCCCCTTCCCTGCCCTGAGGGAAGGGGCAGAGGGATGGGTTCGGGGAAGGGGGCAGGGGGATGGGTTCATTCTTTTGTCAGCGCCTCATCTAAGTTGAAGATAGACAAGCACACCTGAGCCAGCGCGGCGTGTTCCGCCGTGGCTAAGTTCGGGTTGCGCTTGCTCTCACCCATTGTGAGAAATGCGGTTGCTTGCTCGGGCTCCAGCTCGTAGGCCACTTTTGTGCGCTCGTAGCTGCCGCGTAGAATTGCCAACTCTTTAGCCGACGGGCGACGGGAGCAGATGCGGCGGAAGGCGTTGCTCAGGCGCTTGTCGGTGGCGGCGGTTTCTAATAAGAGTTTTTCGGCGAGGGCGCGGCTGGCCTCGACCCAGGTGATGTCGTTGAGGGTGGTGAGGGCGTGGAGCGGGGTACTGGTAAGCGAGGCCCGTACTTTGCACGCCTGCCGTGTTGAGGCATCGAACATATTGCCAGGGCCGACCGTGCGCCGCCAGAAGGTATAGAGGCTTCGGCGGTAGAGATCAGAGCCAGTGGACTGCGGGTAGGTAAAGTCGCGCTCTTTCGTAATCGAGAGGCTGTCCCAGATGCCCTTGGGTTGATAGGGGTAGACCGGCTTGCCACCCATCTTGTCGTTGAGCAGCCCGGAAGTC
>JANNDD010000309.1:0-2029 GCA_031387365.1 Armatimonas sp.
TTACTTCCCCACGCAGTACAGCTTGTCTTTGGTTCGGATAAACAGATTGTTGTAGGCCACCGCGATACTGGAGCGAATATCCGAGCCCTCGGTGTCCATGGGGTTCTCGGCTAAGAGTTTACCCGTTGTTGCCTCAAAGACGAACACGACGCCATTGAGATCAATCACGTAGAGCTTACCATCGGCGAGTGTGGGAGAGCCCCAGCACATCTGGCGGCTGGGTGTGGGAACACTCCAGACAATCGAGCCCGCTTTGGACTCAACACACGAGAGGGACTTCTTCACATCGCTTAAAACATAGAACTTGCCCTGCGCAAAGCACGGGGTCGGGACATCGCTGGTGACATTGCCGCGCTCCTCGCTCTTCCAAGCCAGGCCGCTGCCATCGAGCTTAGCGGCGTAGACCGGTGCGCGCTTGGGGGCACAGACCATCACAACTCCGTCGCCCACCACCGCTGAGGGGACTTGCCGCCAGTAGGCTTCCCGGTGCGCCTCGTTCCAAGTGCCCCAGCGCCAGAGCTCTTTGCCGTTTTCAGGATCGTGGCCACTGACCACATCACCGCCGGAGATAATCAGCTGTGGTTTGCCGTTGACGAGCTGAGGAACCGGCGTGCCATAGGACTCGCGAGACTCCATGATGGCGTCGCTGGGCCGTACGCTACGCCAGAGCTCCACGCCCGTGTTCGGGTTCAGTGCCAGCAAAAACGACTCCGGCTTCCCCTTGCCGCGCGGCCCGACCGGCTGATTGCGCTGGAGAATTTGTATATAAAGCTTCTCGCGCCAGAGCAGCGGGCTACTGGAGAATGTCCACTGGAACGCAAAATCCCCATAGTCGCGTTGCAGATTGCGCTGCCAGAGCTTCTTGCCCGCGGGGGTGAAGGCCGCCAGATCGCCGTTGCCAAAGAAAAAGAACACGCGCTTCCCATCCGTCACAGGCGAGGGGGCGGCGTAGTGGCTCCGCTCGTCCAGGCGCACTTTATTGCCCTGGCCACCGGGCTGGTAGCCGCTGCCCATGGCATCCTGCCACTTGATCTTTCCGGTACTACGGTCCAGGCAGTAGGCGACAAGCTGTTGTTTATCAATATCCGCCGCCGTGATATAGACATTGCCTCCCTGGACAATCGGGGTCGCTGCCGTGGGCCCCGGTAGTGTCGCTGCCCACTTTATGCCCTCCGTGGGGGAGAATTTTACCGGAAGGCTCTTCGCTTCCGTGGAGCCGTTGTAGCTCGGTCCGCGCCAGTTCATCCAGTCTTGCATCACATTTTTCCTTTGCACTCTATTTGCCTTTTTTCGAAGGATTTTCCTCCCCAACCGGGGAACTCTGAGGGGCTATGAGTAACCAGATGAAATACGGCACGATTGCGGGCATCGAAAAGCCCATCTCGCGCCTGGTGCAGGGCATCATTCAGGTCAACCGCAACGACGAAGCAATCGGCTTCGCACAGCTCGACTCCGCGTTTGCGGCGGGCATCACGTGTGTGGACACGGCCTATATCTACGGCACCGATGCGTTTTTAGGCAAGTGGGTGCGGGAGCGTGGGATTCGCGACGACGTGGTGATTCTTGCCAAGGGCGCCCACGATGGCATCCGCAAGAAAGTGACTCCGTTTGACATCCAGCACGACCTCCACGAGACTCTTGCACGCATGCAGCTAGATTACGTGGATCTCTATGTGCTGCACCGCGATGATGAAAACGTCGACGTGGGGCCGATTGTGGATGTGCTGAACTTGCTGGTCAAGCAGGGCAAGATCGGCGCGTTTGGCGGAAGCAACTGGAGCACGGCGCGCCTTCAGGCTGCCAACGACTACGCGGCGCAGACCGGACAGATTCCGTTCACGTCATCGTCGCCTAACTTCTCGCTCGCCGATCCCATCCGTGTGCCCTGGGGTGGCTGTGTGAGCATCTCAGGCGATCAGTTCGAGCAAGATCGCGCGTGGTACAAGGCAAATCAGATGCCACTTTTCTCCTGGTCGAGCATGGCGGGGGGCTTCTGGTCCGGGCGCTTCAACCGCGAAGGCATCGAGAC
>JANNDD010000325.1:0-1129 GCA_031387365.1 Armatimonas sp.
CCACTGGCGGGGGCTGGCACGGCGGCTTGCGTTGGCGCTGCAACAGGTGCACTTGCCGTTGCGCCCGCCTCAATCACGCCAATGGATTGGCCCACGGCGACCGTGGCTCCGACCTCGGCTAAGATTTGCGTCAGCACGCCGTCTGCGTCGGCCTCGATCACTTGATTGACCTTATCCGTCTCCAGCTCCACCAGCGCCTCACGGGCTTTTACTGCCTCACCGGGCTTCTTCAGCCACTGCGCCACGGTTGCTTCGACGATGGACTCGCCCATCTGGGGAACGACTATCTCAAGCGGCATTTGCTACTTGGCTCTCTTTCTTGCGGGGACGTTCTGGAACGCCTCAGTGACGATCCGAAGTTGTTCGGTGTTGTGGGTGGTCTGTGAGCCCTCGGCGGGACTCGCCTCATCAGGCCGCCCGATGTAGCGCGGCTTGAAGCCCAGGAGCTTCTCCAGCCGAGAGGCCATAAAAATCCAGGCTCCCATGTTCTGCGGTTCTTCTTGTAGCCAGACCACTTCCTGCACCGACGGGTAGCTGGCAACAAGCGCCTCTAAATCACCGGCAGGGAAGGGGTAGAGCTGCTCCACACGGGCAACCGCAACTCCCTCGGCGGCAAGATAGTCAGGCCGCTCGGTGTACTGCGGAGCCGCGCCATAGACCATGTCGTAGTAGACTTTTCCGCTACAGAGCACCAGCCGGGTGACATTTTTCTTGCGGCTTGGATCGCGCGTGTCATCAATCACGGCTTGGAAGCCGCCCTCGGATAGCTCCATGACCGTCGCGGCGGCGCGGGCGTGGCGCAGCAGGCTCTTGGGCGTCATGACGATCAGCGGGCGTGGGTCGGTCTTCAGGGTTGCGGCTTGGCGACGGAGCAGGTGGAAGTACTGCGCCGCCGTCGAGCAGTTGGCCACCCGCAGGTTATCGCCCGCACACTGCAATAAAAATCGTTCCAGGCGCGCCGACGAGTGCTCGGGGCCAGCGCCTTCGTAGCCGTGGGGCAGTAGCAAGACAACCGTGGGGTGTTGCTCCCACTTGGCCTTACCGCTCACTATAAACTGGTCGATGATCACCTGAGCGCCATTGACAAAGTCGCCAAACTGCGCCTCCCAGAGCACCAGCGTCCCTTCTG
>JANNDD010000328.1:0-1529 GCA_031387365.1 Armatimonas sp.
CTCTCTCGGGTGAAGAAAGGCCATGTCTACACCGTCGGCTCCCCAACCACGATCACAGTTGAGGTCGAGACCGTGGACAAAGTCGGGCAGTTTCGCAATAAACGCGGCGTCGAGGTGATTGAGAAGCTCAAGGTTCAGAGCAAGGCGGAGAACTGGATGGCGGCGTGGGATCAGATCTGGCCGCAGGCGGAGAAATGAACCCTCCAAATGGGTGCATACCAGACGGGCGGCTAAAGCGGCCCGCTGTTGCGGCAAGCAGGCTAAAGCCCGCTGAGGAGTTTTTGTGGGATGGCAAATCGAGCGTATCTGGTCACCCTGGATCGTCCTGAAACGAATGTTCCTACCTGGATTAACGACGACGACCGGCGCTACTTCGATTCGCGCTGGACATTGCCTCTCGCCTGGCTTTTCTTTTTCGAGCCAGAGAATCTGGTTGCCATTGACGAGGATCACTGGGGTACCACCCTCCGGTTTGTTGCCAATCGCCAGGAAGCCTGTGCCTACTTTGCTCAGAAGAGAGGGCTAATTGAACAAATTGTTGCTGATGAGCGGACTACCCCATTACTAGACTTCCTTTATCAGAAAGTATTGGAATGGCCTGGTGGAGAGTTACTCGTCATTGATCCGCATGAGGTATGGCAGTCTGGTGCTGATGAGATTGTCATTTACCGTCCTCTCCTAGAAGCCATCGCGGATCCACAAGCCACGGCTGACTTCATCTGTCAAAAGATTGCCTCTGTTCCATATTCCTACGTCGTGACCGAGTTTTCGGACTCTGAGCGTTTCGAAGTACATCTGATTGGCTACACCTACTGGTAATCCCGTTAATTCCGTAGGCCCATTTATGGGTCTTGCCGACCACCCAAAGGGTACCCGGCGGGCCGCTTTAGCCGCCCGATTCCCGAGCCCCAGGCGTTTGTCCCGGATTTCCGTTGAAGAACACAAAAGACCGCTCGCGAGGCAGAGTGCCCAGAGGCGTGGCGGCGGCAAAAGCAAGCTGCCGCCACGCTTCGTAGATGGTGATGGCGACGGCGTTGGAGAGATTGAGGCTCCGGCTTCCCGGCATCATGGGGAGCGTCAGTACCGTTACCTGAGCCAAAATATCCTCGGGGAGGCCGCGCGACTCCGAGCCGAAGAGAAGCGCGTCGCCGTGTTGGAACTCGGTTTCGTAGGGCGTGGCGTCTCCTCCGGTTTCGATGGCGAAAATGCGGCTCGCTTTTGTGGCAAAAGCCACTTTGCAGATTTCCCAGCTTGCGTGGCGCTGGACCTCGGCGAACTCTTCGTAGTCTAGGTGTGCCCGGCGCAGGCGCTTGTCGTCCCAGGCAAAGCCCAGCGGCTCGATCAGATGCAGCGCCGCACCCGCGTTGGCGCAGAGCCGGACGATATTGCCCGTGTTCTGGGGCATGTCGGGCTCGTGGAGAATTACAGAAATCATTGAGGAATTTTACGGCTCCGGCAGGATTATGGCACGGGTTTGGCGTAAGGTTTTACCCGGAAGGTTTTTTCAATGGATACAGAAATCACAACAA
>JANNDD010000355.1:0-11893 GCA_031387365.1 Armatimonas sp.
AATCGCTGCCGTCAGCACGGCGGTGGTTAACCCAATACGGGTCAGATCAGAAACAACTTGCTTCATCTTACATAGTTCTCCTAAAAACTCAAGACAATGAAACCGGTGGATTGGTTGCAGTCGCTAGTTCGTGCGCTCCAACCGAGGAGGCGGATGCGAGTGCGCAGCCTTCGCAGGGTCAAGCTGCGTCTGCGCATTTTTCCGTTTCGCAGTCACCCTGACCGTTCCCTCCCCCTCCAGAGTAGCGCTCCAAACAAACCCCTCGACACGGACTTTTTGCGGCTTTCCTGCGACAGTCACGGCGACCGTGGAGCCTTTGGTCACTTCCCCACAGAGCGTAGATTTAGTGCGTCCCGTGATCGCCAGAAAGGGCTCACGCTTGATAATTGCCCGGTGGTACGCTGTCTGCGCTTCGAGTTCTGTAGACGTAAGCTCGATCTGCCCCTGGTTATCGGCCATGGCCTGGACGGCTTTATAGAGCTGGGTATCGGTCTTTCCCAAGCCCAGATCCGATCCATAGAAACTGCCATTGGGGCCATGACAGCGGGCACACGCCTGCTCATAGACCGCGATCGGGCCACGTAGCAGTGGCTTTGGCGCTTGTGGCTGAGCCGCAAGCGCCAACAAACACAACGCGCTACTTCTTGCCCACATAACGAATTCGATAGACCTTCCCGCCAGTATCATCGGAGAAGAGAATGGAGCCATCAGGTGCTTCGACACAGTCCACCGGGCGAGCCATTGGCTTACCATCAGGGCCGAGCGTTTTGACAATGGAGAGCATTCCGTAGGGCTTTCCCGTCTCTTTGTCAAAGCAAACTCGATCCACAGAGTACCCCACTTTAATGGTCGCATTCGACGAGCCTTTATGCGCCACAAACGCGTCCCCCGTGTGATCCGCCGGGAACTGCTTTTTGACGTTGCTCACGAAACAAAACGCATTGCTCGCCGCGTGTGCCGGGAAGTTCCAGGCGGGGGGCGTTGTCTTCGTGGCTAGCTCTAGAATATCCGGACGGTCTTTGAACTCTAGGCGCGGAAAACCGTAGCCGGGAACAAATGGATGCCCGTAGAACTTACCCTGCTCGTAGTAGTTGAGCTCATCGGGCGGGTTGAGGTTCGTGATGGGCAGGTTCCCCTTAGTCTCGCCAAACGGAGCGCCCATATTGTCGGAGCCATGGTCCACCCCCCACACTTCTTGCGTCCCAGGCCGCAGACGAAGCTTCTCGGTATTGCGCAGCCCACCGGCCCAGAGAGTCTTAGTAGAGCCATCTTTGCTGAACTTAAAGACTTTTTGCCGCTCGGTGTCCCCCGGATCAGAGGCGTTTTCTTTATCGCCAATCGAGGTAAAGATCGCATCGCCGGTCACCAAAAGCGAGCGCCACCAGTGCCCCCCCGCCATGGGGAGCTTGCCCTCAGGAATCACCGGGACATCTTCGTCGGCCTTACCATCGCCATTTGTGTCACGCGCCTTCGAGATCGCCCCAGACTCGGAGTACCAGAGCCAGCCGCCCTCAAAGCACAGACCGTGCGCTGTGGGCTTGTCGGTCAGAAAAGTTGTCTTGGTCTCGTAGAAACCGTCTTTGTTCTTGTCCTTGAACGCATAGACCTCACCCGGGTTGGGCTTGGAGATGTAGAGCGTGCCATCGTCACCGAACTCCATAAACCGAGCACCGGGTAGCACAGCCGCCACCGAGACTTGATAGCCGGGACGAACCCAAAATGCAGGGACAGCAGGCGGAGCCGCAGGGGGCGTCTGCCCCACCAGAAGCGCCAGAGAAAGCAATGTGATTACCATGGTGTCTCCTTCGACTCAGGCAACGAAAACTCCTCCTGACAAAAAACAAACCCACGGCCATTCAGTTTTACCTCCCCCTGCCGCTGAGACGGCTTTCCCCCTCCGGCTTTCGGTCGTTCCTCCCTGCGAAGGGGATAGTTCCAGCCCACAAAACCCTTCACGGAGCTGGAGGGTGATGAGCCTAAGCGAGTCGGGAGGTAAAACTCAATGGCCGTGAAACAAACCACCCTCCTTCGGACAGAGTCAGAGGGAAGGTGGCGAGGAACGAGCCGGATGGGTGCTGGGAGGTTTTAGCCCTTGACGGCCTTTACAATCGCGGCGGAGTCGATGCCGTAGGCGGCGAGCAATTCATCGGGCTTGCCTGAGCGGGGCATCTCTTGAATGGCCAGATGCGTGAACTTCTTGGCCGCGACGCAGTTCTTGGTGAGTGTCGCCGCAACCACATCCCCCAGGCCGCCCTCGGGCCAGTGGTCCTCCACGATAATCAGGTGCTCCGTCTCGGCGGCGGCCTTGAGAATCGCGGCCTCATCCACCGGCTTGATTGAGTAGAGGTCAATCACACGAATCTTAACTCCCTCCGTGGCGAGCTGATCGGCGGCCTGGAGTGCCTCAACGAGCGTGATCCCTGCGGCAATCACCGTGGCTGCCGTGCCCTCGCGGAGGGTCTTGCTGCCGCCAATCGTAAACGACTCGCTTGCCGGGTAGATTACTGCCGTGGCCTCACGAGTGGCCCGCAGATAGGCGATGCCCTCGTAGTCGGCCATGAGTGCCATGAGATGGGCGCAGCTCACGGCATCCGACGGATAGAGTACCGTCGCACCGTGAATGGAGCGCATCATCGCCAGGTCTTCAAGGGCCATCTGGCTTGCGCCATCCTCACCAATCGAGACACCCGCGTGGGTTCCCACTAAGCGCAGCTTCGCACCGGAGATCGCGCCCATGCGGATCTGGTCGTAGGCACGGCAGAAGAACGCGGCGAAAGTGGCGGCAAAAGTGTTCTTGCCCTGGACATCCAGACCCTGCGCCACGCCCACCATCACCTGCTCAGCGATATAGACCTGGAACAGACGATCTGGCGCTACTTTCCCGAGGCTCTCGGTGTAGGTGGAGTTCCCCACCTCAGCGTCCACGGCGAAGAGGTTCCCACGGGACTTCCCGAGAGCGGCCAGCGTGTCGCCGTAGGCCTTGCGCACGGCCACTTTTACCCCGACTTCATAGCTTGGGAGCACGAGCGGCGCATCGGCGGTGAACGGTGCGGGCGTGAGATTCTCAGGAAGCTGTGGCTTGACCGTAAAGCCCGAGATCGGCCCCGCCTGCAACAGCTCAGCGTAGGCTTTGTCCGCCTCTTCGGGCTTGAGCGCCTTGCCGTGCCAGCCAGGAGCGCCTGCGAGCCAGCTCACGCCGCCGCCCTTTTCGGTCTTGGCCAAAATACAGACCGGCGAGCCCGTGTGCGCGACTGCTGTCGCATACGCTTCATCAATCTCAGCGACATTGTGGCCGTCCACGATCAGCACTTTCCAGCCAAACGCTGAGACCCGCGCGGCGTAGGTCGCCATGTCGTGGCCTAGCGCCGTCTCGCCGCGCTGCCCGAGCTTATTGACATCCACGATCGCAATCAGATTATCGAGCCCCTGTTCGGAAGCCACCATCAGCGCCTCGTAGTTACTGCCCTCAGCCATCTCGGAGTCGCCTAGCAAACACCAGACTTTATAGGGAAGCTTCTCGATGTGCTTGCCCGCAATCGCCACACCTACCGCAATGGCGAGGCCTTGGCCAAGTGAGCCGGTCGCGGCGTCAATGTGCGGAATGATCGGGGTCGGGTGGCCTTCGTAGATCGAGCCAAACTTGCGCAGCGAGAGCAGATCGGCCTCAGAGATCGCATCGGCGGCGCGGTACATGGCGTAGAGCACCGGGCAGGCATGGCCCTTAGAGAAGATCAGATGGTCGTTGTTGGGGTGGCTCGGGTTGCTGTAGTCGTAGCGCTGGTACTTCGCCTGAAGCACTGCCATGAGATCGGCGGCACTCATCCCCGAGGTCGGGTGCCCGCTCCCAGCGGCGGTGGTACAACGGATCGAGTCGGCGCGGAGCTGGCGGGCAAGGTCGTTGAAAAGCTTGAGTTCGTTGGCGTCTGCCATTTTAGTTTCTAAGTGTCCTTTAGATTACGGAAATATCCTGTGCTATTGTACCGCATTCCGCCTTTATGCCTTTGTGCCCTCACGATCGCCCTCATGGAGATCATGGGGCAGTGGGGCGAGCAAGTCGCCGCCTCTGTCGTACCTCCGTCGGTAAAGGGTGTGGCGCTTGTGACGCAGGTGCATCCTATCAAACGAACCCGCGGAGCGCGGCGGAGGCACGACGCCCTACTGTCCCAGGTTTACCGTGCGGGTCGGTATAATAGCGTCATGCACATTCGCCGCATTGAGATCGAAAACATCCGCGTCATCAAGCACTTGATTTGGGAGTTACCAGAGGAGCAAAAGGGTGCAGGCTGGCATGTTATCCTCGGCGACAACGGAAGTGGTAAGACAAGTTTTATTAGAAGTGTAGGATATTCTTTGCTCAGTCCATCAGAACGTAGTCGTCTTCCAATGTCTGGATTTCAACTCAGGAATAAGAAATCCCCCCAATCTAAAATCGTCATCCGTATCGAAGCCAACCAGAAATATGACAGTTATGAACATTTCTCAGAAGAAGGGCAGACTTTCGAATCGCAAATATCAATCTCTAGCGAAGTAGAGTTTTTCTTATTTTTTCATGACCTTAAAGAATCTCCACCTGTACCAATTTGGAAAGAGAATAATGACACTACGAGAATAAAAGGTTGGTTTTCAATATCTTTTGGGCCGGAAAGAAGATTCGCAAGTGCATCAAGTTTTCAAAACTCGGTTTTAGAAGATTATCCTCAAGTCCACCGTCATGCCCCTGCCTTCTCAGAGTCGATTAGTTTGACAAAGCCTCTACCCTGGCTACAGTTACTTCGCTTTGAGCAACTTGAAAAACAATCGAATTCAGCAAAAATATTAGAATATGTACTCAAATTCGTCAATCAGACAGAATTTCTTGCTCATGATACAAAAATCATAGAGGTTACCTCCAAAGAAGTGGTAATAGAAGACGCGAACGGTAACCGGGTGAGTGCAGAGGAGATGTCAGATGGGTACCGCTCAGTGTTGTCTTTGACGTTTGAGCTGATTCGGCAGCTAGTGGACTGCTTTGGGGTGGACAAAGTCTTTGATCCCGAGGATGCGACGAGGATTATTGCACCGGGGGTGGTACAGATTGACGAGGTGGACGCGCATCTGCACCCGACCTGGCAACATCGGATCGGGGATTGGTTTACGACCCACTTTCCCAATATTCAGTTCATCGTGACGACCCATTCGCCGATTATTTGCCAGGCCGCCGATACAGTGTTTAAGCTCCCAACACCAGGAACCGATGAAGTCGGGGAGTTTGTGACAGGAAACGCGCTTTTGCGGCTGAAGTACGGCAGCGTGTCGGAAGCCTATGGAACGGGGGTATTTGGGGTCGGGGTGGAGCGTTCGGAGGAGGCAAAGGGGCTTATGGATGAGCTAGCGGCGCTGAATATTAAAGAGTTGGACAATGATCTGACCGATGACGAGATTGAGCGTCAGGAGTTTCTACGAGGACTCTTTCCTAGCAACGCCAGCGTGGGCCTGCCTCGGAGACGTGCCCAATGATCCAATTAGCTGAGGGAATCGCGCCACCACAGGCCGCTCTCGATGCTCTCAAACGCTACCAACAGGAAGTGACTGACGCTGGGAAATACTCAGAGCAGGTGGTGAAGGCAAAGGAGCGGTTCTCTGCCTACAACAAAAAGGGGAATCTGGCCTTTGATGCCGTGAAGGTCACCCTCACCGCAATGTGCAGTGGAGCACGGCGGTGCTGCTACTGCGAGGACGCCCCCGCGGATGAGGTAGAGCATATCTGGCCAAAAGACCTCTACCCGGAGCGGGCGTTTCGCTGGGAGAACTACCTCTATGCCTGCGGCCCCTGTAATGGCCCCAAGAACAATGGCTTCGCAATTTTCCAGGGTGATGCAGTGCGAAGTGTGGCACGAAAACCAATGGCTCCAGTCGTGCCACCACCGACAGGTGATACCGTTCTGATTGACCCACGCTACGAAGATCCTTTGGAGTTTCTGATTCTAGATCTGAAAACCTGGCGCTTTCAGGCAAGCGCCCCAGAAGGCACACGAGATGAGCGACGGGCAACCTATACCCTCACCCTACTCCATCTCAATGACCGTGAATATCTTCGCCAAGCCCGCGAAGAAGCCTTTGAGGGCTATGTGGCTCTCCTGGAGAAGTACATCACTCGCCGAGATGCGGGAAAAGACACCCAACCAACACGAGGAGCTTTACGTCGTCGTGGCCATCCCACAGTTTGGCGCGAGATGCAGCGACAGTGGGATAAATACGACGAGCTACGGTCACTTTTTGGACAAGCCCCCGAAGCACAGAGTAAGGACTTCTTGGAAGCTTAATCGGGAAATTCAAACAGTCCCGCGGCTCCCATGCCGAGCGCGGCACACATCGTCACCATGCCGTAGCGTGCGCCCCGGCGCTGGGCTTCGTGAAGGAGCGTGACCGTCTGGCGGGCTCCAGTGGCTCCGAGCGGATGCCCAAGGGCGATCGCGCCGCCGTTCACATTCACTCTGTCCCAGTCCAGCGGGAAGTGATTCTGGCTGGCGAGGGCTTGCGCCGCAAATGCCTCATTGAACTCGATCAGGTCAATTTGGTCGAGCGTGATGCTGGTGCGTGTGAGGAGCTTAGGAATGGCGCTGGCAGGGGCAATCCCAAAGTGCACGGGGTCCACAGCGGCGGTGGCATACCCAACAAAGCGGGCAAGCGGTGTCAGGCCGTAATGCGCGGCGAGAGTAGCGGTGGTTAGCAAGACAGCGGCAGCGCCATCACTGCGCTGGCTGGCGTTGCCGGCGGTAATCACACCGCCTTCGAGGAAGGGAGTCTTTAGATTTCCCAGCCCTTCCAGCGTTGTCTCCGCACGGATGCCTTCATCACGGGAGACAATTGTGCCGTCAGGCAGCGTGATAGGGATGATCTCGGAGTCGAACTTTCCGGTGGCCTGTGCAGCGGCGGCGCGCTGCTGGCTCCGAAGCGCAAATGCGTCGGCCTGAGCGCGGGTAATGTTTTCTTCGTCGGCCACACGCTCCACGGAGTCGCCCATCCCCAGCCATGTCTCAGCGGGCAAGGACTCATTCGTACGCAAGGTCTCGCCCATGAACGGTACACGGGTCATACTCTCAACCCCACCGGCGAGAATAAAACTCGCCTGCCCGGCTGCAATTTTTGCGGCTGCCGTCGCGATTGCCTCAAGCCCTGAGGCACAGAAGCGATTTAAAGTCAGCCCGGCGACACTTTGCGGTAGCCCGGCGCGAAGTGCGGCCACCCGTGCCACATCCATCCCCTGCTCCAGCTCCGGCATCGCGCACCCTAGAATCACATCGTCAATCAGCTGTAAATCGAGGTTGGGGGCACGCTCCAGTACGCCACGTAGCACTGCCGCCGCCAAATCATCAGGGCGCAGCTCCTTGAAGCTACCTTTAGGAGACCTTGCAAGGGCGGACCGTCCCGCCGCCACAATAACAATAGCATCGTTCATGGTGCGATTGTACCCCGGTACAATGGAGGAATGAACGCGAACCGTTTTCAAGCAGCTGCCGCTCTTGTGGAAGAGGCCGTGGGAAAAAAAGGTGTCCCTGGTGCGGTGCTCCTCATAGTGTACAAGGGAGAAGTTGCCCTGCGTGCGTGCTGGGGCGATGCCGGGCTACGCCCCACGAAGCGCCCAATGACCTGCGAGACGCTCTTTGATCTGGCGTCGCTGACCAAGCCCCTCGCCACCGGCAGTGCGCTGGCGCTGTTGCTAGAATCGGGGAAGCTGCACCTTGATGATCCAATCGAAAAATACCTCCCGGAGTTTTCTCTCCGACCAGGCATTACCATTCGGCACCTCGCGACTCACTGCGCCGGGATTCCTGCGGGAGGTGCCTACGCCAATCGCTACGTCACGCTTGAGGAGATTGTCGGGGAGATCGTACGCTCACGCAAAGTGGCAGGTATTGGAGAGAAGTTTGTCTACTCCGACTACTCTGCCATTACCTTGGGAGCACTGATCGAGAGGCGCACGGGGCAGCCGTTGGATCAGTTCTGCCGCGAGCGTGTTTTTCAGCCCCTGGGAATGACCGAGACCACGTATCGGCCTGGAGTGCGGCTGGCCCCGCGCTGCGCCTCGACGGCAGCGGGCGATGATATCCCAGGACGGCGCGGGAGAGTCCATGACCCGACAGCGGCGGCACTCGAAGGCGCAGGCTGCGTCTCAGGCAATGCAGGACTTTTCTCCACCGCAGACGATCTGGCACGCTTTGCCCAGATGATGCTCCGCAATGGACGAGGCATATTCAAGCCCGAAACGGTTCCCCTGATGACCCAGCCACAGTCGCCACTCTCCGGACCAGACGGTTTACGCGGTGTCCTGTGGGATATAGGCAGTGCCTATGCCATCCGTGGTGAACTGCCTCAGGGATCCTACGGCCACACGGGTTTCACAGGGACATCCATCTGGATATCTCCCCTCTCCGCCTGTGCCATCATCTTGCTCACCAATGCAGTACACGCTTCGGATACAGCTCCGAAGAACGTCATGATCACCCTACGACGGGCAGTATCCACATCAGTGGCTCAACAGTTACATTAATAGCCATTTTCCTTTAACATATAAGCATCAAAACAAATATTTCCCGGTATAATTAGTTAAGAGTTTCAATAATGAAACCAAGAATGTCCATAAAAGAAATGGACTAAAACCGAAGTAAAGAAAGAAAAATATAATGGGACGAAGACCGAAAGTTATTACCGAAGCCGCTGTAGAAACACCCGTTGCCACTCCCGTGGTACGCCGTCGCCGCCGTAGCGGTATAGTAGATCATGTGGCACAAACCGCCCTCCTGATAGACTCTCTCTTAAAAACACGTGGCACAGCAGGCGCCTCGCATGAAGAGCTTCAGGCAGTTATTAGCTGGGCACGTGGTGTCCATGCCGAGACAGAGGAGCTCAAAAACCTCGTCGGGCGCCCTCGCCGCCAGAAGGCACTTGCCTCACCGGAGCGCATGGCAGCCTACGAGCTCAACAAGGCACTCCTCGATAACGTTCTAGCCGGGGTGATTGGCCTCAACGTCAGTGAGGGCGGCTCGATCGTCTTCATTAGCCCCTCCGGAGAGTAAGAGCAAATAGCAAAGGCCCGGCTAAGACACCGGGCCTTTGCTATTTCTTTTCCAGAGGTGGGATTGGAGAGAATATTCCTACCCGTTGTGCGGGCTTACCACGCCAGGCCTCACGAGTTCGCGCAATCGCATCCATCAGCTCACTTGCGGCAGCCTCGCGATCTGCATTCTTAGGCAGTGTGAAGGGCTCTCCAAAAGCAACCGTAATCTTGCCCCGATGAAGACCGCCTTTTTTGCCTAGCACTCTACTGGCTCCACTCACAAAGACAGGAACCACACAGCAACCTGTCTTTATCGCAAAAGTGGCCGCGCCAGGCTCAGGCGTCCCCAGCTTCTCCTCAGAATCCTCACGTGTCCCCTCGGGGAAAACACAGACCACGCGGTCCGTTTTAAGATAGCGAAGTGCCGTCTTAAATGCGGTCATGTCGGGTTCACCGCGCTTTACGGGAAAGCCATCCACGCCACGAAGCAGCCAGTTAATGATTTTATTGTGGAAAAGCTCCGCCTTGCCCATAAAAACCACGCGGCGCGGGCTAACGTTTCCAATGGCAACGGGATCCAGGTACGACGTATGATTGCTGACGTAGAGAACTGCCCCCTCTTTAGGAACATTTTCCTCGCCCTGTCTATAAAACGTCGCCCAAGGCCGCAGGAGCACGAGAGTTCCCCGTTTCAGTATCCAGTAGGTATCTGTATGGGCTACAGCCGTCTCATCACTCATGTCTTTACTTTACCCGCTAACTCCGTCACAATTTCGTCTATCGTGCGTCCATCCGTGAGCACGGCGAGCGCATCAGACGCGGCAACTAGCGGCGATGCTTCCCGTGTCTCATCGCGCTCATCGCGCTCTTTCTGCTCTGCGAGAACCGTTTGGTAGTCCATGATCTCGCCCCGTGCTTCCAGCTCTGCATGCCGACGCCGTGCACGCTCTTCAGACGAGGCAGTCAGAAAGACCTTCAGCTCCGCCTCGGGAAAGACAACAGTTCCGATATCACGTCCCTCCATCACAACACCGCCCCCAGCGCCCAGGGCCTGCTGAAGCTGGACAAGTGCCCTTCTTACTCCAGGCACCGCTGCGACTTTGGATGCCATCTGTGAGACCTCAGGAGTACGGATCAGCTCGGAGACGTCTTCATCAGCGAGTAAGACACGCTGTGGCTCGGCCACACCAGCGGGATCAAACGTAATCTGCGCCTGCTGCGCAAGACTCGTGGCTTCTTCAGGAGACGTTCCCCGTCGGAGTGCCAGAAGGGCAACACAGCGGTACATTGCTCCTGAGTCCAGGTAGACATAACCAAGGCGATCTGCAAGAAGCCGTGCCACGGTAGATTTCCCTGCCCCGGCGGGGCCATCAATCGCAACTACCCAGCGGCGCATAGCTCCTCCAAACACTCAAAAAAATCCGGGAATGTCTTCGCGACACAAGCGGGAGTATCAATCACAATTCCAGGAGATCGCAGGCCCGTGATCGCAAATGCCATCGCCATCCGGTGATCATCGTAGGTCTGAATCGTCGCGGGGCGCAGAGACTTCGCAGGGTAGATCGTCAGTCCATCAGACCGTTCCTCCACATCTACTCCAAGCCGGGTTAGCTCCGCCACAACAGCCGTAAGTCGGTCGGTTTCTTTATGCCGTATATGCCCCACATTTTCAATCACTGTCGGTGAGCTAGCAAACGGCGCAATCGCCGCCAGGGTCATTACCGTATCTGAAATTGCATTCATGTCTAAAGTGATCCCCCTGAGTTGCTCGGGACCATGCACATCAATGGCTCCATTGGCCATGACAATCTCGCAACCCATCGCCTCAAGCACCTTAACAAACTGAGTATCTCCCTGCAAAGAGCCAGGCCCCAGTCCGTGAATCCGTACCCAGCCTCCCGTTACGGCAGCGGCAGCGAAAAAATAGGATGCAGCAGAAGCATCTGGCTCAATCGTGTAGCTCCCTATTCGACGAAAGCCCAGCTCCCGTCGTCGCATCTGTTGCCGTCCGGGTACCCGGTACTCCTGCCCCCTATTGCTTGTGGACAAGCCAAACTGAGCGAGCATCGCCTGTGTCATCCGGACGTACGGCGCAGAGAGCACAGGGCCCTCCACCTGAATAATAGTTTCCTCAGCATCGGCAAAAGGAGCCGCAAGCAATAAACCGGAGAGGAACTGACTGGAGGCATCCGCGCGAATTGTCGTGGATCCTCCGTGTAGCCCCCGCGCATGAATTGTCAGGGGTGGGCATCCGGTCGGGCAGTCCACCACAACCCCAAGCCCTTCAAGTGATTTCACGAGATCCCCAATGGGCCGCTCACGCATTCGAGCCACACCATCAAGATGAAAAGTCCCGTGCCCTAGTGTTGCAATGGGACTAATGAAACGCGCCGTGGTTCCAGAGTTCCCCACAAAAAGCTCTGCCTGGGAAGCGGGAATACTCCCTCCCTCACCCTGCACAGTTATCGTTGTCTTTAGCGGATCAGCCTCAATAGCAAACCCCAGTGCCTTCAAACAATCCTGCATGCGCTGTGTATCATCGGCAAAAAGTGCTCCTGTCAGCGTTAGAGGGCCATCGGAAAGTGCCGCTAGCGCCAATGCACGATTCGTAATACTCTTGCTACCAGGCACTTTTACAGTGGCTCGAAGAGGGGAAGAAAGGGGGAAAATCTCGATCTGTGGCGGGTAAATCACAAGGTACAGAATACCACATCGCTCCAATAGGAAAGCCCCCACTCGGTAGACTTACCAAGCAAGGGCTCAACATAAATTCTGGCGTCGCGCTATTTTCCCGGAGGCTTTTGCCCCAAGTATCTTCGCCGCAATAGGGCTTAACTACCGTGTTCGGAATGGGAA
>JANNDD010000377.1:0-1179 GCA_031387365.1 Armatimonas sp.
ACAACAAGCTGCGCGGTCAGCTCCGCATTACGAAAACCTGATTCTCCTCCTGTGGGCATTTTAACAACAATCTCTCCTCGGGAATTGCGCTCAATCTGCCAGGTAGCATTGGCCTGACAGAACTCAAAAAAGTTCTCCCGATTGGCAAGATCAAAGCCAGTGAGCGTTGGTGCGGACATAACCGATTATACCGCTAGCTTCCGGTGGAGCGGTACTGGCGCTCGCCGCACTTCCAGAGCTGGAGAGCGAGGGTGAGGAAGCCCACACCAACCACAGGGGCTAGTAGCGCGAGCCACGGGGAGGCGCCGGGGTGGGCAAAGATCACGGAGGCGGGCAGATAGTTCATGCAGGCAATCGGCACCACGAAGGTGAAGAGCAGGCGAATCCACTTCGGGTAGATCGTGAGGGGCAGCTCCGCCGCCATGATCCCACCGTAGGTGAGGGCGTTGACAATCTCCAGCGACTCCACGGTGAAGAAGCAAAGCGTGGCTTGCATCACGAGGACGCCGTAGAAGATCAATGCGCCTCCAAGAATCGCTCCAATCAGTGTCGCGATTTTCAGCGCATCCCAGTGCACGCCCGCGTGGCTCGCGCCCCAGAGCAGACCAATCAGCCCCGCCGCCAGCCGCCCGATGCGCGAGAGCTCGAAAGTCTGGCCTGCGAGAAGCAAAGCCGTGGGGTGAGGGCGCAACAGAAACCTATCGAAGTCCCCCGCGCGAACCACACTGGCGAACTGGTCAAAGCCGCGTCCGGCGGCCTCGGCCAGTGCGAAAGCCATGTGCACCATGCCATAGAGCACCGCCACTTGCGCAAGACTCCAGCCGGGCAAATTTCCAAAGCGCGCAAAGAGCCCCCAGAGCCCCAGCACTTCGACAGCAACCGCTGAGAAGTTCCCCAGCGAGTAGAGCACGAAGCTCGCTCGGTACTGCATCTGGGAGCGGATCGAGGCGCGCATCAGGGAAAGAAGAACTCGCAGGCGCATCGTTACCCTCCCTGTACCACAAGACGCTTGAGTCCACGAGCCAGTAAGAATCTCCCCACGAGCACAAACACCGCCGTCCAAGCAAGCTGGTGCAGGAGAGTGGGGCCGAGCTCGCTAACAGGGCGCTGGCCGATCCAGAGCGTGAACGGAGCGTCTACCATGCCGATAAAGGGCAGGAAGCGCAGAGTTGGCTGGAG
>JANNDD010000412.1:0-1063 GCA_031387365.1 Armatimonas sp.
AATCTGCGGGCTGTGGCTGAGCACAGCCGCGCTGGAGCGTTGCAATTGCTCTTCCCGTTATCCCCCCAGCCATCTGGCAGGTCGCGAGGTACTCGATACCACTGAAATAATTTGCACTCTGCACCCCCTCTTTTTTCTCAACTTCGGTGAGCGCCTGCGCCATCACTGTTTCTGCATCTGCGGTTTTTTGTGCGTTTAGAAGAGCTTCGGCACGCTCCCAGGCGGCCTCAAGAGTGGGTTTACGACGAAATAACATTAAAAAATTTCTCCCTGGGTTTGAAGAATTCCCGTCTCCGTTTGCGTTATTCTAGCAGTAATGAACGCGCTGAGCACTCTTTCCGACTTTGAAGCCTTTGTACGTGCTCAGCAAGCCCGTGCGCTGCGACTCGGTGTGCGCCTCACGTTTGGCGATAGTGCGGCGGCGCAGGACGCGGTGCAGGAGGCGTTTCTGCGGCTCTGGCGGTGCCGCGAGCAACTGCAAGACACCAACCTGGAAGCCTATCTCTACCGCGCTCTACTCTCCTGTGCTCGCGATGCCAACCGCGGAGCTCCTCCCACGGTGCCGCTCGACGAAAAACTCTCTCTTTCCCCCGTGCGAGAGTCTTCCGACACCGGGCTGATCGTCCGAGATGCCCTGGCGCAGCTCTCCGATGACCAGCGCGAGGTGGTGATTCTCTCGCACTACGAAGGCTGGACGCAGGCCGAGATCGCGCAGCTCTTGCAAGTTCCACCGGGAACCGTCGCCAGTCGCCTACACCACGCCACTCGAAAGCTCCGCGTCTTACTCACCGACGCCGAGGATCAAACTCATGCGTAAGCCCCATGAAAACGAACTTGGCGAGCTCCACGAGCTCGCTACACTTTTAGATACCTGGCAGCCCGAATCCCCCGAAACTGACCTCTGGCCCTTGCTAGCGACGCAGGCTAGTGGAGATCAAGCCCCAGATCCGAGTGATGAGTTTACACTGACAGCAGAGCAAGAACGTGGCCTGGCTCAACGGATCGAGCGAGGGGGGGAAGACGCGGAGAAGGCTCGGGACATTCTGGTCAACGCCAACCTGCG
>JANNDD010000419.1:0-9047 GCA_031387365.1 Armatimonas sp.
GAGAAGCTCCAGCCCCAGCGAACCCTGGCCCGTGATCACCCCGTCGTCATCGTAGGCCGAGATAAAGACCGCGCCCGTCTGCGCCGCACGGATTCTTGCCGCCGTAACCGCCTCGTCGAAGTTCGCGCCCTCTAAAATCACCGTCGCGCCGTAGCCCTCGGTGGCTTGTACTTTCGCAATGCTCGCCCGCTCCGGCATCCAGATCGTCGCCGCAATCCCCGCCATCCGCGCCGCCAGTGCCACGCCCTGCGCATGGTTGCCCGCCGACGCCGCGATGACGCCGCGCGCTTTTTCATCGTCGGTCATCGTCGCAATGCGCCAGGTGGCTCCGCGAATCTTAAACGAGCCCGTCGCCTGGAGGTTTTCCATCTTCAAGTGGAGCCCAAGACAGCCCGTCTGCGCCGAGACCGCGCCCGATGTGTAGAGCGGTGTGCGGCGCACTCTGTCTCGCACACAGCTCTCGTAGGCGTGGCGAATCATTTCTGGTGAGACCATGGCGCTATTGTACCGAAAATAACTCCGTGACAAAGAAAAGCGAGCTGATTTGGGTTCTCGTGCTGTTCGCGCTGGTGGCGGGGCTCAGCCTCGCCTTCCAGAAACCGCTGACCTACCACGACGGCCAGGGCTGGGACGGGGTTGCCTACGTCCAGATGGCCCAGCAGCTGGCACACCATGAGCGTCCGAGTGCTATCGGCCCGTTCGCCTTTCGCCTCGGAACGCCCGCGCTGGTGGCGTGGCTCTTCCCCAATCATATTCTGCTCGGTTTTCGCCTCGTGAATCTAGCTGCGTGTTTTCTCTCGGTCATCTTACTCACGCTCTGGCTACGACGCTTCGTGCAAAGCCCTTGGCTTCGGCTCGCCCTGATCGCGGCGTTTCTCACACAGTGGCACGCGCCGCTGCGCTTCACCATGCACTACGCCGCCTACACCGACCCCTGGCTCTTTGTGTTCGTGCTGGTAGCGCTGCTTCTGAACCCACCCGGCCACTCGCACAGCTCGCGTCCACCCTCCCTTGAATCAAGGGAGGGTCGGCGCAGTGAGGAACGAACGAAGCCGGGGTGGGTTCGGGTGGGGGCTGGCGCTGCTTTGCTTTGTCGGCGCACTCTTCCGCGAGGCGATAGTCGCCGTGCCGCTGGCGCTGTTTCTGGCAACGCGGGGGCGGCAGTGGTTGCCATTGCTCGCGGGAGTTCTGGGTTTGGCAGCGACCCACGCACTGACGAGTCAGACCGATGGCTATAGTTTTGTGCGCACCGTGGGGCAGTGGGCCTACAACAAGCCGCTTCCTGTCTATGTTCACGGGCTCTTTATCGCCTTCGGCCCCGCGCTGGTGCTCCCGCTTTTCTTCTGCCGCACAGCACTTGCTTGGCTGAAACAGCAACCTGCGTTGACGTGGATGCTAACAATCTTTCTAGTACTCGGCTGGGTCGGCGGCTCGGACACGGAGCGCATCGTCTACTGGGCCATGCCGGTTGTCTACGCACTTTTTGGCGTGATTCTGGAGAAGCACACGCTGCCCAAGAGCTTTTACCTCATCCTCATCGCGCTCCAGCTTCTCTCGCACCGGGTTTTCTGGACACTCCCTGACTTTCCGAGCACGGCCCACTCACCGCTTCCGCTCTTTACGCCACTCACGAGTGCCTGTCAGTACCCCGATCTCTGGTCATTTCAGGCCAGCCGAACCGTTCAAGTGGTCGCCTTAGTAGAGTACCTCCTTGTTACTTTTAGCCTCTGGCTCTGGCTACGCTACTCCCCATCTCGTGGGCAAGAGAAAAAGTAGGGGCATGACGGACACTCGTCGCGCTCGGTGGGGGCGGCGGGGAAGACTTTGAGGGCGATCCCGCGCAGCGCTCGGTCGTAGTCGTCTAGGTGCCGCTCACGGATTCGGGGCCTGTCCGCGACGGGTAGGCGGCGGCCATCTTGCAAAAACCGGACAAAGACTTGATCTGGTCCGAAGGTCTCTTGGAGAAGCGAGAGGCGAATGTCCGGGTCGGCTTTTGTGGCATCGGGCGCGGGTGGCTTGCGCAGTGTGCGGCGCTCAGCCTGCTGTGTACTCTCGGCGTAGTCGTCGGGGCGCACCAGAATCGTGCCGCTCTCTAGGGGCAGTGCCATGAGCGGGCGCTGATTGCTGGGACAGGCCGGGGCGCTCTTTGCCACGATCTCTTTTGCCAGCTTGTCATAGAGCCCATACGACGGATCGCTCTCGGCAGGGCCATGATCCCTCCAGAGAAGTGGCAGCGCATCCGTGGGTTTGGCCGAGGACAGCGCGGCCAGTACCGTGCGCTTGAAGCTCTCGTAGGCCGTGGGATTGTCGGTTGGTTTCTCCTGAACCACTTGCAGCTCGTAGCGCTTGGGGCAGCGCAGGTACAGCTCCGCATCGGGCGCTTTGACCTCTGGGCGCGTGCCTGGTTGCTCACGAACCGGCGGCGGCTCCAGCGTGTCGCTACTGCGCCAGAACACGGTCTCCACACCATTCACGTTCTCAAGACAGTCCAGCAAGGGCGAGGGCCGCGCACTCATACGGCCATGCTTCACCGCGCGGGAGAGCACTAAATGGTCGCGGGCGCGGGTCAGCGCGACAAAGAACAGCCGCGCCTCTTCATCGGAGGCCACGGTTCCGGGTTCCTCTTTGGCCTCCTCTTCTTTTTCGTCGCTGTTTTCCGCAGGCAGCGGCGTGAGGAGGCCGGGCATGGGGCGCGGGGGAAAGCGGCCCACGGCGAGATTCGGAACAAAGACCACAGGGAACTCCAGGCCCTTTGCGCCATGAACCGTGAGGAGCCGCACCGCGTCCTCATTCTCGTTGGCCGGAGCCGACGGCGCGGTTCCCAGGCGTGTCAGGCGGCGCAGGTGCTCTAAAAATGCACGAATGGGCCGTGTCTCGCCCAGGCGCAGAATCGCCTCGCGCTCCCGAAACGTGAGGGCGAGCATCAGCAGGCTCGTCACGGCCTCGGGTTCGGCAAGGGTGCGGGCCAAGCCTTCAGCGCCGTAGAGCATCTCGATCAGAGAGTCGTAGGCATCGGTGTGGGTCTCGATCTGTTCCTCCAGCCTTGCAAGGAGCATCCGCACATCGGGGCGGGTGAGCAGGCCGCCTTCATCGGGGCCGGGGCCGACGGGAATCCCCCGTGCGACCAGGGCTTTCTTCAGGTTGCGTGCCTGGCTTCGGGTGCGACAGAGCATCGCCAGCTCGCGCCAGGCATAGCCCTCGTCCACATACGCCCGCATGGCCGTCGCCATGCCCTCCGCTTGCCCAGCATCGTGGGGCGCGATGGCGAGCGTTGTCGAAGCCAGTCCCTCGCGGCGCGGCTCCCAGACCTCGCCGCCCTCACCACTGGCTTGCCCAAAGAGCGTGACCAAGCCGGGGCGCGAGCGATAGTTCACCGCCAAATCCATACGCCGCCCGCCCGGGAAGTCCTCGGCGAAACGCGCCACATTGGCGGGCGACGCGCCGCGAAAGGCGTAGATGGCCTGCCTCAGATCGCCAACAGCCCAGAGCGCCGTCCCATCGGGCCCCGTGAGAAGCTGCACCAGCCGTGCGCCGGAGCGGTTGATGTCCTGGTACTCATCCACTAAGACCTGCCGCCACTTACTTCTCTCTCCTGCCAGTACATCCGAGTAGGCTTCGAGCAGCCGCAGGGGCCGCACGACCAAGTCCGCGAAGTCCAGTGCGCCGTGCTCTTTGAGTAGGCCCTCATAGGCGGCGTAGAGCCGGGCGATATCTTGCCAGATCTCATCGCCGCTCGCTGCCGCACGAGCCGCTAGTTCTTCGGGCGTGATCCCACTCTCTTTGACTTTTGAAATCGCGCGCAGTGCCTCGGGCAGAGGGTAGGCCGGGTCATGGATGTAGCGCAGCGGCCCTAGCTCCAGCGAGGCGACACGCCGCTCAAGAAGCGCAAACGCCTCGGCCTCGGTGAGCATGAGGGGTCTTGGAGGAAGCCCGGCGAGCTTCCAGTGGCGGCGCAGGAGATCCAGACCATACGAGTGAAACGTAGTAATCGCCGCACGCGCCGCAATCGTCTCGTCCTCGCTGGCGATCCGCTCGCGCATCTCCTCGGCGGCTTTCCGTGAGAACGTGAGCGCCAGAATATTCTCGGGGCGGATATTTTTCTCGCGCACCAGAAACAAAACCCGCGCCGTGAGGGTGCGTGTCTTGCCCGTGCCCGGCCCCGCACCGACGAGAAGTGGCCCGTAGTCGGCTTTTGCAGCCGCCTCTTGCGACGGATCCAGCCCCGCCGCGAGGCTTTTCTCGACGGGAGTTTTCTCTAAAATCGGCAGCACGAGAGGCGCGGTGAGCTGCGCAATGACCGTGGCGAGCGGCAGACCAAGCTTCTCGGCCATCTCCACGGCATCGAGCTTGTCGTCTATAAAGAGCTTTCGGGCAAGCGGCGCGGGCAGCAGGAACTCGCGGGCGTAGACATTGGCCTCGGTCTCGCGGCGCTGGCGGGGACCGTAGCCATTTCCGGCGTTCTCAGGCGTCTCAGCCAGATCGCCTTCGTCGCAGCGGCACTCCTCGGGGCTATGGTGGAGTTTTAAATGCCCCAGCTCATGTGCGAGAATCAGCCGCCGCTCCTGAAGGCTGGCATCGTCGCGCACCCAGACTGCCGCGGCCTCAATATCTAGCACCGCGTGGGACGTAAAAAGCAGCGGATCGCGGCGTGGGCGGGGCCGAACGGTCAGCCCGGCAGCGGCGAACGCGGCCTCTAGCAGAGGATCGGCGCTTGCGATTAACGTATTGGGAAGGGCATCACGGTCGGCGCGGGCGTGGGCACGGGCTCGGCTCCAGTCAGAAATCACGTGCTATTGTAGGCCGAAAAACGCCCGTTTGCCCTAAATAACCCGTACAATGCGCTATGCAAAACAAAGAAGTCCTGCGGCTCTTGATCGAGCCACTTCTCACCGAGGCCCGAGGGCTACTGGCAACCGAGCCTGGCATTGAGGAGCGGGCCAGCGCCTTGACCCGGCTCGCACGCGCCGAGGTCACAATCGGTCAGCCGGAGTCCGCGAAGAAGACCCGCGCCGATGCTGTGGCACTAGTGCGCAGCGCACCCGTAGACGATCCCAAGCTCAGCCCGATGCTCTGGCCGATGGTCGCGATTGCCCACGACGACGCGGGCGATGCGGCAGGCGCAAAAGCCCTCTTTGCCGAGGGGGTACAGCGAGCGCAGAAACTCAAAGAACCAGAGCGGCGCTTCTACAGCATTGCGATGCTAGCACTCTATCAGGCCAGCCCGAAGAACGCTGCCACCGCCAGAGCAACCATGGCACAGGCGGTGAAGTCTGCCCCCACCATCGCGGCCAAAAAAGAGGGAAACCTGCTACAGACCGACTTGCTGATGGAGCTCGGGGCGTTTGCGGCAGCAAAGACCCGTCTTCTTGCTCAAAAAGGCGATGTGGCCAACATGGTTCTGGCGCTGGGCAATCTCGCCACCAAGCAGGCAAAGTCAGGGGATAAAGCGGGGGCAAAGGCGACACTGAACGAAGCGCTCAAACGCAACCAAGCTATCAAGGAGACGATGGAGCGGCGCATGACCCAGTCGTTTCTACTGGGCTACTTTGTCCAGCTCGGGGACAGCGCCACTGCCAAGAAGCTCGCGGGCACCGATCCCAAAGCACGCCAGTCCGTTGCCGAGGCGCTAGCCGAGTCAGGTGACACGGATGCTGCCAAGGCTCTCTCTAGTGGGCCCATGCCTGCCTTAGTCTACGCCCTCGCCGCAAAAGGGAAAGTGGCGGAGGCGCAGAAAGAGGTCGAGCGGGTCTTGGCCGATCCCAGCAGCGTCACGATGCAGGACGAGCCCATTCGCTTGCTCGGTGCGATTGCCGCCGCGCAGGCCAAAGCAGGCAACACGGCAGAAGCAGCGGCCACACTCGAGAAAGCCCATAAGTACATCACCGAGGACAAAGTATTCGGGGACAAGCGCCTTCTGCTCACCGCCAGCCTGATCGAGAGCATCGTCACCGGTGGCAAGCGCGAGCGGTAGAGGCAGTTCTCTATGACAAGTTGCCGCATCTGTGAACATCTTCGCACAAATCCAGACGAGCCGGGAAATTACTGGCAGTTCTTCACGGGCGAAGGTCTTCGCTACGATCTTGTCTGCCCGGAGTGTGGCAGACGTGAGTCCAACAGGGAAACTGTCTCTGAGGATGCGTTTCGGTACATTGAGGAAAAAGGCTGGTGGAACGGGATCAGTGGCCAGCCTGAGATAAAGCGAGCACCATCGGGGCAGTCGTTCCTGCATGAAATCGTGCGGATGGAAGGGCTGGATGCAAGCACCGTGAAAGCCGTCGCGCCTCAGTCCGAGGGCTGGCTGGCACTGACGGCAACCGGGGAGCTTCTGGAGCTGGATTTTGCATTGGAAACGAGGCGGCAACTCGCCTTGCTGGGGCAGGTACTGAATCTCTCACTCCACCTAGGCTTATGTGTTTCCAACGATGGCTGCTTTGTGGCGGCTTTTGAGTCGCGTGGGCAAAAAGGCGTGGTTTTGGAGCGAGTCACAGGAAAGATACAGCTCATTCTGGCTCACGATCCTGACTATGCCGAGGTTACCCCCTTTTCTTTGGCGTTTTTTTCAAACCTGGGCCGTACACTTTTGGTGCATGCGACGGACTGGAACCGGCTCGATGTCGTTGATCCGCGTACGGGTGAGCTTCTCACCGAGCGCGGGCGCACTTCTTATAAGCAGGGAGAGGAGCGGCCAGAACACTATTTGGACTACTTCCATGGCACACTCTATCCCTCATCCGACGGAGCCTGGATCGCGGATGATGGCTGGGTCTGGCACCCTGTGGGCGCAGTAAACTGGTGGAGCCTGAGGCGCTGGTTGCAAGAAGATGTCTGGGAATCTGAGGCTGTCCAGCCCACTCCTTGCATACGGGATTTCTGGGGCGGGCCGATTTGCTGGGTTGATAACACCACACTGGCTGTCTGGGGGTATGGCGACATGGAAAAGTGGGTGCTCCCTGCCATCAGGCTCTTTGACGTGCCAACCGGCAGGGAGCTACGTTGGTTTCCTGGACCGCAGACCTCCCGAGACAAGGAAGCATTCTGGGAGCCAACAGTGCCGTTTCATCAGGGCTGGATAGTCTACGACGAAGTTCTCTTTGCATGTTCCTCTGAGCACGGCGTTTCGGCCTGGGATGTCGTAAGTGGCACGTGGCGATTCGAAGATGCTTCGTTTTACCCAGCGGCTTACCAGCGCAGCACGAAGACGTTCCTCACCCTCCTCCCCGACGGTGCTTTTCAGCTCAGCCGCTTGGCAATATAAAAGGGGAAATGGCAGACGGCGTCGAAGAGTAGCGCTAGAACTTATGAACATTCTTAAGCTTGCTTCGTGTGCGCTACTGAGCGCCGTCTGTGTAGGGATGAGCCTGGCAACTCCTCCCCCTCCTGTCGGCCGAGGGGGAATGGGAGGGGTTGTCTTCAACCGGGACATTCGCCCGATTCTCTCCGACAACTGCTTTGCCTGCCACGGCCCGGATAAGAACAAGCGCCAGGCGAACCTGCGGCTCGATAGCCCGAATCGTGCGGTGATTCCGGGGGATATTCTCGCCAGTGCACTGGTGCAACAGATTCGTAGCGGCGCGATGCCGCCCGCAGATTTCCACAAGAAGCTCACCGAGCCCCAGAAGCAGCTCCTGATGCGCTGGATTGGGGAAGGGGCGAAGTACCAGAAGCACTGGGCCTATGAGATGCCGGGGAAGGCGGCGATTCCGGCGAGCAAGAACCCCATTGATTTTCTGGTGCAGAAGCGCCTCACCGAGATCAAGCTCAAGCCCTCCTCTACGGCGGATCGGCGCACACTGATCCGGCGGCTCTCGTTTGACTTGCTGGGCCTGCCCCCAACGCCGCAGGACGTGGCCGCATTTGTGGGGGATAAATCCCCCGATGCCTACGCGAAGTTAGTGGAGCGCCTGCTGGCCAATCCCCACTACGGCGAGCGGATGGCGCAGGGCTGGCTTGATGTGGTGCGCTTTGCAGACACCATCGGCTACCACAGCGACACACCGCGCAATGTCTGGCCCTACCGCGACTATGTGATCAACGCCTTTAATACAAACAAGCGCTTCGATAGATTCACTCAAGAGCAGCTCGCGGGAGATTTACTGCCCGATGCCTCGCAAGAAACCCAGGTTGGGTCTGCGTTCAATCGGCTGCTGCTCACCACCGAAGAGGGCGGTGGACAGCCCAAAGACTACGAGGCGCGCTACTTAACGGATCGGGTACGTGCCGTCGGGACGGTATGGATGGGGCAAACCACGGGCTGTGCCAACTGCCACGACCATAAGTTCGATCCCCTCACCCAGCGCGACTTCTTCCGCCTCGGGGCCTTCTTTGCCGATATTGAAGAGGGACTCATCGGGGCTCGTGAGCCTGGAATGCTGGTTCCCACTGCCGAACAAACCCGTGAGCTGGCGAGCCGTGAGGCGCGTGTTGCCGTATTTCAGCAGCGCTTCGATGCAATCTGGAAGCCCTTCAAGACGATAAGCACGGCGGCACTGGACGGAACGACTCTTACCGTCCAGCCCGACGGCGCGGTTCTGGCGAGTGGCCCCAACCCGGACAAGAATACGTACACCGTGGAGACAGCAATCTCAGGAGCACTCACCGGCCTGCGGCTGGAAGTTCTGCCCGACCCGTCGCTTCCTGCACGTGGACCCGGACGGGCGGGCAACGGCAATTTCGTGCTGAGTGAGCTGGTCGCGCAGCGCATCACGCCGGGCGCGGAGCCACAGAAGCTTATTTTTTCAAAGGCACAGGCATCCATTGAGCAGACCTCATCTGCCGAGGCCCACCCCGACAAGCGCTGGAGCGCTGCCTCTGCCCTCACCCCCGATAGCTTTGGCTGGGCGATCTTGCCCGATGCAGGAAAGCCACATGAGCTAGTGGCCACCTTTGCGGAGCCCCTCACCCTTGCCGAGGGCGAGACACTCCGGCTCATTTTGGTGCAAAACCACGGCACGGATCATAACTTAGGAAAGTTCCGGTTCACCGCCCTCACGGGTGCGGAGGTGCCCGAGGCTCTGAAAAAAGAGCTCGCCGATGCCAAAAAAGCAAGA
>JANNDD010000433.1:0-1311 GCA_031387365.1 Armatimonas sp.
AGCCAAGCGCGAGCTGGAGGCGGTGGGGATCACGAGTGCGCTGGAGCTCTCCCGCCGCACCAACCTGCCGGGCATTCCCCAGCACCAGATCACGACCCTCCAGACCTGGTGTCGCGAGATGGAGAAAGAGTTCGAGGACGAGTGGCGCAAGTACAGTGCCTCCGCTAAGAATGTCTCCGTGGACGTGCAGCGCTTGGAGATGGAGGTTGCCGAGTTTGAGCGCGAATCCAATCGCCTCCAGCGTGAGCGAGATCAGTTCCCCGAGACCAGCCTGCGTGGCTATGTCAAGAAGCTATTGCCCTTCCTGAAGATTTGAGCTCACTTGAGCCGATACTGTAACCAATGCGAGGTTTTATAGCGCACTCTGGCCTCTGGATTGTCTTCGTGGTTAGCGTACTCATTCTCTGGAGAGGGGCGGCCCCCGGGCTTACGTACCACGACAGTGGCGAGTTTGCTCTGGCAGCGGCAGTGGGGGGAATCCCGCACGCACCGGGTGCCCCGACCTACTGCCTACTGGCGTGGGGCTTTGTAGGAGTGGTGCAGCAAATCGCTCCTGGGCAGGAACCCGCCTACCTGACGAATCTCTTCAGTGGGCTCTGTGGGGCACTGACCATCACTCTGACAGCGGCTCTGGCGCGGCTGTGGAACCGCCACCTCTTCGGGGAGGCAAAGGGCGATGCACTGCCGCTGCTTCTGGTTCCCGCGATTCTGCTTGGCTGTGCCGCTTTCGTCGAACAGTCCTGCGTCACCGAGCAATACACGCTCCTGACGGCGCTCTTGATGGGAGCGTTACTGGTATTGACCCAATTTTATCTGACGCGGAAGCGAGGGGGCGTACTCGCACTGGGGCTACTGATTGGCCTGGCGATAGGCAATCATCTCAGCCAGATGATTCTGGTACCGCTGCTGGCTATCGCTGCACTTTGTGTTCCCCGTGGGCGGCGGCTCTCCGTTATGCTGCTGGGCTGCCTGGGGCTTTTCATCGGACTGCTGGTGTACCTCTATCTTCCTTTGCGCACACGGCAAACCCCTGCGATTGACTTTTGTCATGTCGAGACCTGGGAGCAATTCCTCTGGTCGCTAGGCCGGGAGCAGTGGCAAAGCCGCCCCCTGAGTGCCGCGCCGCAGGGATTTACGCACGAGTGGCTGCAGAGCTACGACTTTGTGGGACAGCTTGGCATGGGGGGAGCCGTCCTTGCAGCCCTGGGGGCTGCCGTCCTTTGGCGACAAGACCGACGGTTGCTAGCGCTACTACTGGGAATCGGGGGAGCCTATGGGGGCGGGTTGCTGCTAGCGCATCTACGGCAGGCG
>JANNDD010000458.1:0-15212 GCA_031387365.1 Armatimonas sp.
CGGTGTCAGGGGCAAGCCAGAGCTCGTATCAAGCCTAAACTCGTAAAAGGCCAGACCAAGCTGGGCAGGCCGAGCCCCAGGAGGCGTCGGATCACCCGTGGCACTGTAGCGTCCCACGTAGGGATAGACGGACACCCTTCCGGCTCCGGCACCCATCGTGGCTCGCTCCAGCCGTACCGCCCGGGCAGGAATGCTGACATTACTATTGAGCGCCCGAATCCGAATACTCGCGGTTGCTTCCGCAGGGATGGCACTAAAGCCGGGGCCAAGCTCGGAAGTAACCACCGTTAGATCCCAGGCGACAATGTAGATCGTCTCCCCCCACTCGTAGAGGTTCTTGCTTCCTTGAGCCGCGACGGATCTTCTGCTGGCATCTGTAACGGTGCGTCCTGCACCCTGCCCCATGGGGTAGAGCGGCGTGTTCTCTTGGCCATTGACCCAAGCCGCATCATTACCATCGCGATCCGGACGGATAGGGATGCCACTGCGGGCTGCGTTACGCAGTGCCGTGTAGGTGTTGACATCGAACGTATCAACACGGGCTTGTGCAGTCATCCCGGGGGTGTACTGGGAGTTATCACGTCCGCCGGCATATCCGCTGGCAACGCCCCCGAGGTCAGCCCGGAAGACGGGAGTGTAGGCGTAGAAGAGGCCATCCTCACCACCGACGAAGATCCAGGCGACATTCTGCCCTGCCGGGTTATCGTTGGCGTCCGTGGTGGAAAGCGCCACATGGCTGGCCCGCTCCAGGTTTGTCTCAGGTACACCGGTCGCGACGGGCGGGGTTGTACTAAACACGCCCTGCTGGTCGTAGGCAGGGAGCTTGAGCTTGCCGTCCACGTTGTGGTTGGTGGCAGTTGCCGTAGCGTGACGCTTATCGTAGAACAGGCCGTGAAGATCCAGTGGGAAGCCGGTCTGCCCCGTATTCCAGTCAGGGTCTACGAGTGCAGTTGGCGGCGTGGTTGTTCCGTCAGCCGGGTTGCCCGAGTAGAGTGGCCGAGCTTGGAAGCCCGGACGTGGCCCATCACCGTAAAGAGAAGTCAGTGCCTGCGGCTCTTTGGTCGGGTAAGCCACGTACTTTCCGCTGGGATCAGCCATCGGAGCGGTCTGCTTAGTCAGGCGATCTTTACGACGAGCGTAGCCAGAGTCGAGCGATGGGAAGTAGGCATTGGTGACCACAGAGATGCCCGTTCCTGCGCCGCCGGGCCCGTCTTTGGAGAACAGCAAGACATGGTCATGCGTGTTGTAGCGGTCAATATTGCCTTCCGTGAGCGACCAGCCCAGTGCGGCGAAGTTATCCCTGAAAATGGGGTTCACGTTGGGATCGGTCGCCGCCGACGGATCTTCCCCTTCAATATTGGTGCTGAGCTGATGGAGCGCACCGAGCGCTGTAGTCACCAGCAAGCTGGGATACTGGTACGCTAAATTCTGATCGTCGATACCAATAACGGGCGGAGCCACGCCGTCCCACGTTCCGCGTGTGGTCGTCAGCGGATCGCCGATGTCCTGATTGACAAAGCGCCCCGTCATATCCACGATAGGCAGGAAGATCGCGGCGGGGAATAGTGCCGCCGGCGCGAGCGAGAAGGTCAGATCCAGATCGAAACCAAAGGGATTCAGATCGTAAATAATCGGTCCAATAGGGTCAACGATAACTTGCGGCTCAAAAGTCAGGATCGGCTTGGTGATCGGCGCATCCAGCGTCGGGATAAGCGGAACGGTCGGATCCGTCGCGGCTATTAGAGGAGCTGGCCGACTGTTCGGCAGCGCGTTTGCCGCCGTGATCGCCGTCGAGTTGTTACGGTTCTGAAGTGGGCCACCCGTCACGACGAGCTGACCATCTACCGCGCTACCGTCGCCACGGAGCTTGACAGTGCGCGCCATGACGCGTTTTGTCCGCAGCCCTAGCGTATCCTGAGCGCCCACATTAAAGATAGGGCTGAACGGGTTGTTGACGTCCGACGGGTTTAGGTAGTCGCTGGCAAGAGTCAGGTCTGCCGGAATCGGAACACTGCCATCCAGCGGGATCGGTGACTGCTGAGGATCGGTGGATCTGCGCCAGCGCAGAAGAAGCCCCGTCTCATCATCCAGATCCACCGCAAAGAGTCGCCCTTGGCCACCCCAGAAGATCGTCGGCAACGTGCGCCGTCCTGGCTCACCCGCCACCGGGGCAGGGAGAAGTGTCACAGGCTCGGAAATAACACCCGGAGTGGGGCGGTTACGGCGCGAGATAATAGGTTTGTTGGTTATCGCATCGTAGGTGTCGTAGACAAAACGATAGGTCCAGACCGGCGATGCCTTACCAAACGGCGCGTCTTTCCAGACGAACTCATCAAGAGCCTGCCCGGTGATCCGTGCAGCGGCAGTTGGAGTGGGCTTAGCGGTCGGCCCGCTCGGGCGTGCTGTGTTGACAGCGGGAGCGTTGGGAATAAACTTGGCGCTGGCAACACTGGGCATCGGGTTAGAAAGGAAGTCGTTGCGATCCCCTTCTTGATCCAGAAGCAACAAACGACCCTGCTTCGGGCTGGACGGTGTATCCGCATCGTAGTCATTGGTCGAGATCACCAAGTAGCGGCGAATCCCTGTCAAGCCCGCGACGGCGCTATCCGTGTCCCGGATAGCGAAGTCCATTACCACCGGCGCACTGTAGATCGGCGCAATATTGGTAGAGGGACTCGCGAGTCGTGTTCCAGGATAGGCTCGGCTAAAATCTGGCATATCAATGCCAACGCGATTGTCCTGATCCCCATTAATGTCATCAATATCTGCGTAGCGGCTCGGGAATGCCCATGTCGGTCGAATAGTGCCCTCTGTCTGGTCAGGGCGCGCACCCGGACGGGCGGGCACTTGATTGTGGAAGCGGACATTGTCATTGAGCGCTGCCGCCGAACCGATCAGCGGGCGCGTGGTCGGAACCGGCGGATTACTCGGCCCTAGGATAGACTCGACCCCGCTGCTGCCGTCCCAGACCATGTTTTTCTCATGATCCACCTTGGTCACTGGGCCATCCCAGTCCAACGAGTAAATACGGCCCTCAGTCGTGGTTGCGAAGACACGGCGGCTTGCGGTTACGGGAGCTGCCGTGAGATTGCGTGCGAACGCGACATCCGAGACAGCCAGGGTCGAGGCCACGACCCCAAGAGTCTCAAACCACCACTTCAGATCCGTCCGGTAGTTAAAGTCCGTGCGCAAGTAGCCCGGTGTGTTGTATTGAGTAATCGTGTGTGCAACCTGCTCGCCCTTGCGAATCGGCAGCGGCATGGGGTTACCGGCAAGATCCGCACCCGCATCGGCACGGGGATCAAGTGCATAGATTGCATTGTTCTGATTGCCAATAAAGAGCCGAGGTTCCTCGGTCAAGCGATTGAGCGAGTCATCATCATCCTGCTTGGCCCAGGTGACAACCGGCGATGAGGCCCCGAAGCTTCCGGGTACGGGGATCTCCCCCTTAAGACGGAAGTAGTACTTATCAAGCGGCTCCGCAAAAAGCCCCGTGGTCACGCGGGGTGCCGAAGTGGGGCTGAACGTCCAGAGCAGGTTGGTGGTTCCCGGTCGGAACTCACCCAGGCTAGCGGGATTGGCTCGCTCAATGTACTGATTGTCGTTATTCCCAAACGGATCAATGGCGTAGAGAACTCCATTGCTCCCCCCAATAAAGGCCAGCGGCATGCGAACCGGCAGACGAAGCGCCGGGTTTATGGGATCGGGCAGCACGTAGCGACCAAGCGGTGCTGAGATCACCGTCGTTACATCAAAGCGTCCCCCGCCCGCACTGGTGTAGACGGGCAGTTTCACATCGCCAAACACCTTCATGTTCGGGACAATGGTCGGAGCGCCTTCAACAGCACCACTCGGATTCACCCCTTGGCCGACCAGATACACCTCGTCGTCATCGTAGCGGCCGTTGCCGTTCGAATCGTAGGCACCGATCCCAGGAATCAGGTTGATCCCAGACACGGCATCGTAGGCGTTTCGCAGACCCGCACCAGCGACCAGGGTGTTATCAGGGTGCCGCCAGGACGCGCCACCAGCGAGCTGTGGTAGGTAGGTCGCATCCGGAAAGCGCCAGAGGACAGTTCCCGTGGCCCAGTCCAGACCAAAGATCGAGCCGACCTCGATTGTCTTTGTGCCGTCTTTGTCCACATCCGGCACGCCCGTCTCCGGATCGAGCACGTAGTTAGTACGGTTCACCAGCACTTGCATGTGCGAGAAGAACGGGACGACGTTCCCCACCCCGTCTTTATATTGCTGCAAATTGACCGCATTCACCGGAGCGGTCGGAAGATTGGCGGCATCCCGCGGATCAATCAGCGATGCCGGTCCACGAAACAGTGTGGACGGATTGGCGGGATCGAACTTTCCAAAGAGCGGGTTAACAGGAGTGGTATAGGCCGTATCACGCGGGTTGTTGATAAAGGCGAATGAGTCGTTGAGCAGCGCGAAGCCCGCACCGGGTACCCAGGTATCGAGACCATAGTTCGTTCCTGCGGCAGGCTGATCAAAGGGATTCGGATCCGCGATAATGGGCTTAGCCTGCGTCGTGTCCACTTTACGGCCACCGTGCGGTGGGGTGACCACGGGGGTACTCTTGACACTGGCGACACGCTGCTCAAAGGAGATCTGATCCGCCAGCACAAACTGACTCCCGGTCAGCTCATCCTCGGTGGAGCTATCGAGCTCAACACGGGCGCGGGACAGAGGATTACCAAACTGGAGCGGGCTATTGCTGAACGTGCGGGTCCGCCAGGCAGGATCGCTGTAGGTTGCTTCACTGAAGAACGGGAAAAGCGCGGGCTTGCCATCGTCGCCCAGAAGCCAGTTGTCGCCCGCAGCGTCCTGACCGAGAAAACAGATCTTACGCTTTCGAACAAAGCTTCCGTCGGCTTGGGGAACGACATAGTAGACCGCGTAGCGCGCGTCGGTGATGCGCTGCTCCGCTCCACCCGGGTCAACCTCAGGAATATGTATCCGAACCCCGTAGCGCGTGACGGTTCCCGCTACACCAGGCACCGATGGGTACCAAATAAACTTATCGGGATTGTTTGGATTACCAGGATCGGGCAGGGCATTGGCGGAGCGAGCAGCAGCAGCAATGCGCTGGTAGCTGGCGTTAAAATACCCCGCTCCCCCTCCTGGTGTTGGGCCATTGGCTGCAGACCAGTTCACTCCAATAAAAAATCCGCCCACGGTGCCAGTCGTAGTCACCGGATGGGTCACGGAAATGACTTGAGCAGCATTAATTTCATCATCAAAACTGCGCGACGGATAGAGCAGGTTGGAGGTGAGCCCAGCGCCAGAGGTGCCCTGGCGACGGTAGATCGGTGAGGCGAGGGTGCCGATATTCTGAACGGGATAGGGAACCGTATAGCCATCAAGCTGGAGCGGCGCTGCCAGTGTCTGGTCCGGGACGCGGCTGAAAGCGGGGGTGCGGTAGATTCGGTTCGCGTTGGTGACGCCCCAGAGAAAATCCGCGCTCATCCGGCCACGGTTGGTGGTGTCACCCTGCATTTTCCCCGCGGGATTGAGCTGGGACTGCCGCTCCGTGGTTCGGGGCTTGACGAGAGTGGGGCTCACCCTCTCCTGCCCCTTGGGAAGCGGATCACCCGGCGGCGTCTGTGCCGCAGCGGGGAGCGTAGCTCCCAGCATCGCGACCGCTCCAACCAGCGTACGCAGAGAAGCCATAGTGGCTCCCTGGAGGCTGGTTAATGTCGAACTGAACAAAGAGGATTTCATTGTTAGGCTAAATCGCACTGAGAGTTATTGCCCCTATCCCAATCTCAGGGATAGGAGCGGTTGGTTTTACAGACGGTCTCCAAAGAGAGGATGTTCCAGTAGATTCGTGTTACTACTGTTCGTCCCCATTTTTTGCTCCCACCGAAGACCACTCGGTGCGAGAACAATATTGGGTGAGGAGAACCCGCTGTACAGCGGCAGGATGCCCGACAGCGGATCAAGTGTCCCGATAGGTAGAGGAACCGACACATCGTAGGTATAGCGTCGCGCACCCGTCACCTGGAAGACCTCACCGACAAACTGGCCACTCGTGAAGAGTGTCGTCTGGCCAGCCCCCGCATTGTTAATGAGGTAGTCCCCATTTGCAAGACGCTTAACCGAGGTGGGTAGATAGAGCATCTTGTCGATTGCTGCAATTTCCAGGGAAGTCGGCGGTATCAACAGCCGCAGCTGGGCAAGCCGTAGACGCATCATGTTTTTGTAGTCCGTGGCATCAAAATACCACGTCACGTACCAGCGTCCATTCTGGCCAAGCTCTGCCTGATACACCCCACTGGCATCACAGATCAAAAATCCCTGTGCCGACCCCGGTGCTGAGGGTGTGAGACTAGAGAGGGGGAGCACGACCTGCTGGATATAGGTCGGTCGTGCGATCCGGCGAACCTGGCCATTGGGCATGACCAGCTCATTCAGAGTTCGATCCACTAGACCATTGATCTTGGGCTCCACACCAGACGGCCAAGGCATGTACGGCACCGCCGATGGCACACCTGTGCTGCGATTAAAGAGAGGGGTCGCCGTGTTGATTGGGGTGTAGAACAAGGAAAGCAAAGAGCCGCCTGTGAAGTCGCTACGGGTATCGCCCCCCGAGTCTCCTGCGGTGCTTGCATTTCCCACGGCTGCCAGAATTGTCGGGTAGCCGTAGAGCCCTGGGTTCTGCCCCAGACGACTGTCGCCTGTTGTGAGTACCCGCTGAATGCTCTGGAATCGCAGGAGACGGCCTTCTTTTTGTGTGGTTCGGCTCACCCAGACCACCAGCTGCTCCCCACGCTGTGGGCCATTAGGTGTCGGTACATTCGTTCGCAGGATTCCATTCGTATCGAAGTAGTCCGCCACCTCGATAATGCGGTTGTTTCCCGCATCGGCAATCAAGTAGTGGATCTCGTAGCCCGCACCGCCTGGGCTAAAGACCGTGTAGAGCTGGACATCCGTGGGTTCATTGAGCGTAATCGGATCCACAGAAGTAAGCACGCCGTAGGCATTGTTGAGTTCTGTCAGCTCCCAGCGTACCTGGCCGCTACGATCCACGCGAACCACACGGTTATTGCCCGTATCACAGATCAGATAGTCTGAGGGCGAGAGCCGCCGCGCCAGAGCGGGTCGCGAGAGAGTCTTCTTGTCCTGAACCGCGCGCCCGGTCGCGGTAGCCGGGTTGACAATCCCCCCGCCCGCGCTCGGATCGAAGAGAGGCAGCTCACCACCGGCTACCTGGAAGGTCATCGTACCATCCAGTGTCCAGAGTGCGGCTCCACCGGCATCCACTTCGATAATACGCTTCGCATCGGTCACGAGGGTCACGCCGGACTCAAAAGCCTCGGTACCTAGGAGAGTATTAGCGGCCAGTGTTCCCTGCGCACCAACGGGCGGTGCGCTCACACGACCCGCCATAGGGCGCACCCAGCGGATGTGGTTGAGCTTCTGTTGTACCCCCGCCAGATTTAAAACGACGGTCTCGACCTGCTCGCCCGCCCGAATCGTCGGGTCATTGGACGTCGGCTCGGCATCCAGCGCAACCAGGTTCTCGCGCCCACCACTGGCGATTCCCAGATAGAGAATATCTCCAGCAAGAGTGGGTGCCGAGGTCGGCAGGCCAGGCAGGACATAGTACCAGAGCAGCGGGGAGTAGCTTCCATTGACCGGCAGGCCGCGTGGATCCACATCGGTGCCCGCCCCATTGTTGGGCAGGAGCGCCGAGGGAGAGATGACCACGGTTTCGTCGGCGTTGCCACCGGCAGGCACAAAAGTCACCACAAAAGAGAGCGAAGTGGAGAAGCGACCACCCGCCGTCCGCAGGTCGGTCATCACGATCCGTCCCCGGGTTGCATCCCCCACCATGTTCTGCCCGATACTAATTGGATTACTCCCCGTCTGTGTCAGGATCGAGTTGATTATTTTCGGTTGCCCAGGATTGGTCGGATCAAAAGTGGAGATATCGAGCTGCGAGACTTGAACCCGGTAGGCGGGGTTGTAAGCCTTGGGCAGCTTCAGAACGATCTCTTTCTTCAGGTCCAGCGCCGCTACCACCGTGACAGGGCCACCATTGCTCGGCGAAGTTGCCCTGAGTACCTGATAAACAATCCCATCATTGGTCGCCACCGGCGGCCCCACGGGATCAACTTGTGTTAGGCCTTCGTAGCTAGGAAGATAGCCCGCGTTGCCTGATTGACTGAGCGGCCCACCAAACAGAAGGCGATTGCGCAGTGTTGGGCGCTCCACAACCACCTGGTTGGGGAAGGTTATAGGAATCCCCTGAGCGCCGCCTGGAAGCTCGAAGATGCCTAGCGACTGACGAAGGCGCGTGAGGCCAAACTGCTCATAATCGCCTGAGATGACTGTGTGTGGCTGTGGCGTCCCACTATTGGTCTGGCCAACATACTTGAACGCGCTCACCAGAATATCATCGGGGGTCATGGCGATTCCCTCGCCGCCCCCCTGGTAGCCATTCACGCGGATACCTGGGTTACGCGAGGCATCGCCCTGCGTCGCCAAAGCGGGCGGCGTAGCACTGGTCGTGACATAGTAGACATCGTAGTCCACGGAGACAAGTGCGTTGTCAGGAGTGCCCGGCCCGACGGTCCCACGGCTGGGAGGATTATTCGCCCCGTCACGGACACGAACCAAACCATTCTGGTCCACAAACTGCCCAATAAAATTAGGACTGATCCGTCCCGCGTTCATGTTGTCCTGAGCGGTGTAGATCAGGTTGCCCATCCCATCGTAGCTATTGGTATAGACACGTACCACGGGCTTGAGGAACGGCAGGGCAGAGGGCATCGCAACATATTGCTTGTTGTTAGGTGTTCCCTGAGCCGCGCGGGTCGGAAAATCACCGGGTATCGGGTCACGCAGTATGACTTCGTGACGTGCTCCCAGCCAGTAGGCCATTGTTCGCAGCGTCATTCCGCCGCTAGGATTCTCCTGCCAGACCGGCACGTAGAGCATCAAGTCGTTGCTGCTCCCGCTGGCGCTCGCGGCAACTCCGGTTCGTCCGCTGCTACCAGTGATCTGAGCAAGATTCGGGTTCACACTGGTACTTGTGATTGCGAGCCGTGTGTAGCCCAGGCTCGGCGAGCCTGTCGGATGGTAGACCGGATCCTGCGCCACGGCGTAAGAGTACCAGAGCGTCGTCATCGAGGCCGCATTCACGCAGCGCACGAGGCCGTCGGGCTCTACCACGTAGACCTTGCCATCGTGCAGAAGGGGCGCGGGAGCCGCCATCGCCGCGCCTCCCGGACCGGCATAGGTGCCGCTTGTGACGGCAGGGTTGGTGGCAGTATTGGGAGCGGGGGCAATATTTCCAAAGCTATCCGCCAGAAGCGCCGTGAGCTTTACCAGTGTGCCATTACTCAGGGTCACAAAGATAAAATCAGCGTAGGACGTCGTGCTGGTATCGTAGACCGTTCCGAGAGTGGGCGATGAGGGCATGGTTCCCGCACCACTCCAGCGCCAGAGCTCGTCGTACGGTTTGCCAAGCGCGAGGTCGGGAATTCCCTTATCGCCACTCACCAGCGAGGGATGCGCATTGTAGGCACGGATCGAGGGGGTGCTTGAGGCGTCCAGTCCCGTGGCGTAGACAACACCCTTTGCCACAAGCGGTGCGGTAGTCGAGCTGAGTGCGTCGAGTGCGCCGACTTGAAACGCGGGCACCAGCGGCGCACCAATCGCCTCAAAGGAAGAGCCAGTGCGACGGGGATCCTTGCGGTACTGATTGTTGGCACTGCCCCAGGCCACCACATTGTAGAGAAACTTCAGATCTTCCGCGTGGGCAGCGAGCAGGTTTTCCCCGCAGTAGGCGCCGGAGTTTCCGCCAGAGGGTGTGCGCACGCCGCCCGTGTAGTCGTTGATATCGCAGCCTGAGTCCCCTGCCGTAGCGATGACCCGGCCTGAGCCGTAGTTACCGGCAGCGATATAGGGCAGCCCGTTCGGTGCCGATGCCGTGATCCGCGCCCGATTGCCGACAATATTAACCAGTACTTCCGGGTTAGGTGCGGCTGTCGGATCGGCGAGGCTCACCAGTGCATAGCCCCCGTAGTTTTTGTCACCCAGATTGGCGATCTCCGCCTGGCTCAGCGGATTGGGCGTATTGAGAATCGGGTGGCTAGGAATATTGATGGAGGGCGTCCCCGCACCACCAAGCCCACTGCTGCCACTGAACTGGAGCTGATCGAGAAAGAGCGGCCCGGAGGGATCCATGCGCATATTGCCACAGTCCTCCAGCCATAAAACGCCCCCCGCATCCACGAGCTTGCGTAGCTTCTCACGGTCAATCGCCGTCATCCGTGTAAGGCGGTGATTAGTGATAAAGAGTAAGTCGAACTGCAACAGATCCTGGATGGGGGTATCCGTGAGAGGCACTTCCCAGTAGGCCGCCATGTTCTTGGTGACCTGCTGCCCCGCCTGATACTGCTGTCCAACGCCACCCGATCGAGCCGTCCAGCGCGCCGCCACATCATTGGTGACGACTTTTGGGGAAAGCGGATTGATGAACTCCCAGTTCTGGGGTTTCAGGTCGGCACGCGTGTCCGCGATATAGAAAATAAAGGGATCCGTGTTCTCTGTGCCACGCCCATCATTGATATCGGTGGAATCCACCAGCAGAATCCCAACTTTGAGTGTCCGCTTGTTGCTGGAGTAGGTCGTTGCCACCTGCGCATGAACGACGGTAGCTACCGTCAGTACCACAACTGCCAGTAAGGAAAGTGCCGCTCCCAGTATCTGTTTTCTTATCGCCATTTTATTTTCCTTACGCCCCCGGTGTCTCCCCAGTGTAGAGGAGTCCTGGCGCTACCGGGAGGCGCGGGGCCACCGGCAGGACATTGCCAAAGCTATCTTGTCGCAGCGGACCTCCCACGAGGGGCGAAGACAGTGTAGCGTCGTACAGATAGACGATCCCACTGCCACCGCCGTTCCCCCCTGGTTGCGGCCCGGCGAGAATACCGTTTTGTCCATGAACCGTCTTGAGCCCCGTCGGCCCTGGGTTGAAATAACCCGGTGCAGTGGGCTGTAGCCCGGTGGAGCCGTAGTAGTGCGGAATCCAGCCCCACTTCTCCAGCCATGCGGACTGATCGCCCACCTCAGCGGGGAGGTTCTCCGTGATGGCTCCAAAGATGGTGATTCGAATATCCTGCGGCTGCCCGTAGAAGGGATACATCGGATCAATGCGTCCGCGCGTGGCTCCCGGTCCGAGCAGGTTATCGCCTGAGCGGGCCTGGCGGGTAAGGTAGGCTTCGTAGGTATCGTTGGGATCGGGATTGAACCACGGCCCCGGAATGATAAAGAACGAGCCCTCCTGCGCGTAGATCAGCGCCTCAACCCGAATGTCTAGTGGTGCAACCCCAAAGCGAGCGAGGCGGTAGTTGGTCTGGTTGGGCACACCGGCACTGATATCGAGCGAGAGCGCCATTAAGTTATCTATCCCAAAGAGGCCGGTAACAGGGAACGCCCCGGCCTGGTAGGGCAGAGTGGCATCTGGATAGAGCAAGCTGGGATTCGCCCCACCGTCTTTGAGTGCAAAGACATGGTCGAAGTAGATGCCCGACTCGACGGAAGTAGGCCCACCCATTGCCAGAGTGGTCAGCGCCGGGTTGGCATTAGGCCACGCCATATCCAGCGGGAAGCGGAAGAAGTCGTTGTTGACTCCCATGCGCACCGCAGTCGCCCCATCTACGCCGGTGGCGGAGTGACGGACGAAAAACTTGGGGATAAGCGCGTCTGGATTCCCAGGGCTCAGGATCGGGTCATTGGGCGAGAGCCGCTGGTTCGGAGCGCCGTTCGCACCATACGTCTGCGCAGGCCCTTGAGCAACCCGTAGTGTGAAGTTGGGCGAGCCAGGATTGAGGAAGACCGCCTGGGCATCGGCACCAGATGCCTCGGGCTCCGCTTGATTGTCACCAGGCGAGAGAAACTGAGTCGTGTTCAGCACCACGTAGTTCTTGGCGAGCAGAGCAATCGAGGAGCGGCCCCGCACCTGAGCCCCCACGCCTCCCGCACTGTCGGGGATATTGTCCTTGAGCAGGTTGCCATCCACGTAGATATTGCCGCCGGAAACGACCGTCAGGTGGCGGATATAGTAGCGCAGGGTCTCGGGATCGAGTCCACCGGCGGTTCCACGGATGCGGATATTGCCCTCGGCGTAGATAACATAGTCGCCTTGCCAAACCCCAGGAGTGCCTGTTGGCTGCGCGGGGTAGCCCTCTAGCTTGCGGACGGTTCCTGGCAGCGCGGCGATCGGTGCTGTGTCGGCAGCGCCATTGCCACGCCCGGAGTAGCGGATGACAGTGCTCTGGTTGATACGCCGCCCGGTGTTGTCTCTGAGGAACGAGCGCGTCGTACTCGTGGCGGAGCGCTGGATAATCAGGGAGCGCGGGGTCAGTGTGATGGTGACGGCAGGTGGGACGTAGCGGCTGTCACCGTTCCACCAGCGCTTGTCAGCACCCGTCCAGTTGGCACGCGGCGAGTAGGCCCCGATGAGTCCCTCAGAGGCATTCTGCACATCCTCACGGTTATCCAGATAGAGCCCAGAGCCCCAGCCCGCACGGCCCGCACGCGAGATCGGTAGGTTGGCAGGATCTATCGGGTTCGCAAGTACCTGGTTGTTCTCCAGCGGCTCGGAGTCGCGGGTGAGCTGCTTGTAGCGGGTGAGATTGTTGTCCCCGATGCTCTGATCCATCAGTGGCACAGTCGTCTTAGCCACGCGGCGCAGTGGATCGCTGGCCTGCTGGGAGTGGTCACGGATCAACCCCTGGAAAGAGTTGAAGGCACCACTGCTCGGCAAAACAGGAGCATTGGTGTAGTTGGTAGCTCCGACAGAGCCCGTGAGAAAAACTCGGGAATCCCCCGGAATGTTGAGCGTCGAGGAGATGGTGAGGGCATCGCCCCGCTGCCCATTGAGCAGCACCCGATTCGTCCCTAAAAATGTTAGTGGCGCGTTCGAGTGGATCGAGCCATGGTAGACGGACTCAATGGTGCGCGCTTCAGGAGCCGTGGTCGGGCGGGTTGCCCCGGCACCGTAGGGCGTGTCGAGAAAACGGTTGGTGCTGCCCAGCGATGCCGTCACCGAGCGGTTGTCTTTATTGGTGATCTGCCGCACAAAATCCACGAGGCCGAGCTGCTTGTAGGCATTTATCTCACGCCGGGCTCCCTTACCCTCGGAGTTGGCGAAGGTGGTCGGGTCGCTCGCATCCACAATTCCCGTCCGCCCCACGGAAAGAAGCCTGATTAAGTGGCTCAAGGGTGTGGAATTATCCGGGCTGTAGACGATCTTGACCAGCGCACGCCCGCCCAGGTTGCCCGCTGCGGGGGTGCGCCCGCCAAAGTCGGCGCGGGAGTAGCCACACGGCTCCGTCGGGCTAAGAAGATCACAGGGCTTGAGCCACTCGTAGTCGGGGTCGCTGAGGCGCAGGGGCTCGGCGTTGCGCACGCCGTTGCCATTGCTGTCCTGGTCGTCGTAGGTCGTCCCCTCTGCGGTGACAGTGGCATCGCCGGGATCAGCGACAAAGGGAACGGGACGCCAGTCGGCACCCTCAGGGGAGCGGGTCAGCTGATCGTCGAGGTACTTAATCCCCGCATCCGCCAGCTTATCTGATGCAGTCCCCTCACCGGAGCGCTTGGTGTCCCGGATGCTATTGGAGATTAGTGCGATAAAGAGGCCGCCCAGAAAGAGCAGCAGAAACAAGACGATAATCGCAACCGTCAAGGACTGCGCTGTCTGGTTTCGCCGTCGCTTTTGCAGTGAGGAGGAAGTCGTAGGGTTGGTCATCGTCGTTACCGTATGGTGTTATTCACCCGAACTTTATCCGTCAGGCTGATAGAGCTGGGCTGGTGTGTATTGGAATCGTAGATCAGCACGCCGACATTGACCGTCAGCATATCCCGGGTGGAGTAGTCGGCCTTCACCACATCCGGTTCCGGGGCGATAATGGCCTGATCCCCAATCACACGGCCCTGTGCATCCACCGGCTTGCCATTGCGCCGGGCAAAGTTGTTTTGCCAGAGATAGGTTATCTGCACTTCTTGCTCACGCACCGTAGGAGCCAAGGCGCTCTGATTGTCCGGGCTCGGAGCCGTGTCCGTGAAGGCCCGTGAGGGCAGGCCAGGCCCACCCGGATTGTCGAAGCGCAGGATAGCCATCGGAAGATTCGTGGTGATATTTGTCTGGGTGTCCTGGTCAAAGAGATAGGTTCGCTGCCCCGTGATCGGGCTCCAGCGTTTTCGGTTGAGATTTACCGGATCGGTCACCTGCGATGATTTTTTCACGACGGACGAGATCGCGGCAGGTGCACGGTAGTACGCGACCAGCCCCAGCGGGTTGCCTCCCGGCGTCACACTGAGGTCAGGGCCCATGACGCGCTCGGTTCCCGCAGCGATCAACAAGCCCCCCCCGGGCTGAAGCACTCCTAGGTTGTTCACATTGCCAAAAATATGCAGCGGCGACGCCGAGGAGCCAAACTGATCTATCCGCAAGCGGGTGGTCAAGCCCGTCAGTGGCGCCGCCCCCGCAGTCACATCGGAGCCATCCGCCCGGAAGTAGCGCAGGGTCGTGCTGTCCCAGACATCAATCGCTGCAATGCCTTGGTTGGTTGCGGCGAACGGGTCGGTATCGGACACAATGTCACGCGTGTTGGAGCGGTAGACACTCTCCACGAGCTCGCCAAGGTTCACATCCGGGAACGCAGTATCAAAGCTTCCCGCGGGGATCATCGGGCGCACCGTTCCATTGGGCTCGCGGATCAGGGGTGCCCCTGCGTTGTTTCCAGCCAGAGGCGGAAAGCCTGTCTGAACCGTCCCACGCTCCAGGTTCACCAGAAACGTCAGGTTCGGAGTCTTGACAAAGATCTCGTTGGTGCTGGCAATCCGTGCACAGTAGAGCTGTGTCGCCGCGTGCTGAAGGCTCCCCTGGTTGCCCAGCGGATCAGCGAGATCAATATGTACATGGGGACGTAGTGTGCCATCAGACTGCACTTCACCGTCGATGGCAACTTTCAGCGCACCAAACTCAGCACTTGCGGTTCGGTTCGCCGCCCGGTAGAAAGTCAGTGTCGCCGGGAGGCTCCAGTGTCCTTGCTGCGTGTTATAGACAGTCGGCACCGCATTGGGCACCTCCGCCGCTGCCGCCGTCAAGAATCCCGGAGTTGCCGTATCGCCGACTACGGAACCGGGACCAAAGGAGATCAGGGGACGGAAGGGGCTGGCGATCGCGA
>JANNDD010000596.1:0-2166 GCA_031387365.1 Armatimonas sp.
TCTTTGCCCACTGCCAGGCGCTTCGCTGGCGCGGGATTGTGCCGACCGGCACAACCGGCAAGGGAACCGACCCGCGTGCAAGTTTTGACGACGCAAACTTCGATGCACCACGCGACGACTGCCCGGCGTGGGACGCGCTGATCCGGGAGCGGCTGGTAGGGGCGAGCGTCGAAGGCGACGTGCTCACCATCACACCCGATAACTTTCTAGGACTCTCTAGCTTCTGTCTCCAGGGCTTTCACAACACGACGATTGTGTGGGATGACCCGGCGCACCCCACCGACGCCTACGAGGACGGCGACAAGGGATTGACGCTCTATCATGGGCGCAAACGGATCTACAACCAGCCTACCCTTACCCCGGTGACACTCCCGCTCGTCGGTACCTCTGGATGGTTCCAAGCAGAATAAGGCCAAACGGAATCCACCAGATCAGATCGTTGCTAAGGAGCAGATAGCCAAAAGTCCAGGGCAGTTCCCCCTTGAGTACCGCCATCAAGAACCCGAGTGGCCCGAACACTTTTCCCAGCAACCCAACCAGCACAATCGGCCAGTGCCGGTAGGGATCCAGCGCGGCGCAGCCGTACCCGATGCCATACACCCCCACGATCATCCCGATGCACTGCCAGAACTGCGGGTAGTTAGGCGGAGCCATTCCCACCAGAGCGAACGCCGCGAGGGGAAACAAGACCGCCCACGCCCCCCACAAAATATTGTAGCCCGCCGCGATCCACAAAATCACCGTCATCCACCGAGGTGCCTTGCTCAATTTGTTTCTCCTCTCCGTTTCTGCCCGCTGAGATAGTCGCGGATGCCAGACAAAAATACGCCCAGGGCAAGCACCGACAAAAGCCATGAAACGGCCCCGTGGTGCACCGGGCTAAACCCCGCGGGCAAGCGCCCCCAGCGAAGAAGCTGCGGAAAAAGCTGCGCCAGAAAGAGTCCGTAGACAATCCCCATGAGCGCATGCATCACCCGCTCGCCAGGCGGCAAGCGCCGCGTGCGATCCTCCTCCACAAAATCCGTGAGCGTGATGGCAATCTCTGCGACGAGAAGCGCGAGGAGCAGCGCCGCGAGCCAGCCCTGCCAGGCCACCCAGCCCAGCGTGGCTAAAAGGAGCGCATAGATCGCATCCCGGTAGGCATGGAGGCGCAGCTCGCGGTGTGCGTGCGGCTGCCGGGGAAGCTGGAGGCGGTACTCATGGTAGTACAGCGTGTCAAAAGCACCCAGAAGGCTCTGGGCGAGCAGTAAGTACAGCGCCGTGCTCACGCGGGCCGTAGCTCCCCTTCGTAGGAGAGCAGCCGCCCCACCCCGGGAACGTCCAAACACACCTTGAGCCACCAGCTCTGTGCCGCGCCGCGCACCTGCGCTGTCACCCGTGGTGCCAATACGGGGGGCAGAGGCACCCCTAGAAGCCAGCACTTTCGCGAGATAAAACGCATGCCTTCCGTGTCGGCGTCGAGCTGGAAGCCAAAGCGCAGCGGGCCGACGCTCTCCACGAGGCCATTCTGCCCTAGCGACTGCCAAGTGACAAGCTGCTGCCTGCCCAACTGGCGCACCCAGCGCTCTTTTTCCCCGTGACTCTCGATCCGGAGAGTCACGGGGACATTCTCACCTGCTTGAGGAAGGCGCAAAAACACGGCAAGCGTTCGTCGGAACCAGCCACTCCCGTGCGTGATCTGCATGCGCCCGTGTGCCACAGCCCTAATCCCGTTCCCACCCGAACTCTGGTGAAATGCCTGGAGCACGGGTGGCAGGCAGTCAAAAGCATCGCCTAATGCACGGTGGTAGAGGCACACGGGCTACTCGCCTCACACCCGCTCAGGGGCGCGAATCCCCAGGAGCGCCAGACCGTTCCTAAGCCCCTGCGCGGTCGCGCCTACCAGTGCCAGACGGGCAAGCTTCCTCTCCTCAGGGACATCGTCTTTGAGCACCGGGCACTGGTCGTAGAACGTCGAAAATGCCTTTGCAAGCTGGTAGGTCCAGTCGGCGACCGTGGCGGGTAGGTACTTTTCCCCCGCCTCGCGCACCGCGTGGGGCATTCGGGCAAGCTGCTTGAGCAGCGCCTGCTCGGCGGGGTGCACCAACAAATCCCCCTTCGCGAAGCCGCACCCAGAGGGTACCTGGGGCAGGGGGGAGGCTGATTTCCTTAAAATGCTCCGGCAGC
>JANNDD010000473.1:0-1811 GCA_031387365.1 Armatimonas sp.
GAGGGTGCCATCTTTATTGAGGAGCTCCCCGTACCGTAGAGCAATCTTCTGTCCTGGCTTTGTGTTCTTTAGTGTCAGCCGTACCCGCCCGGACTGATTCACCCCCGCATCGAGCAAAAACACGCCCGGTTTGAGCTCGGATAAAACGCTTGCTGTGCGCTCCCCGATTACCTTAATCGGCGGCTGTGGCTCACACTGGAGCGGCCCAACGGGCTCCGTCGCAAGCACCACCTGCCGCGCCGCGCCCTTGCGCGCTTCCCGTGCATCCCAGACCTCGCCGATATAGTTGTTCTGGAAGCGCAGGGCGCTGTCGCGCACACTCCAGCTTGTGTCCGTGACAATCACTTGCTTTGCGCCATCGCTGAGCTCGACCTCTAGCCGCGCAATGCAGCGTGGACGGCCCGTGGAGAGGGTCTTGGGTAAGAATGCCGCGCCCCCAAACATGACCAGTGGCATGGGGTTCCACCAGCCATTGCCCACGAAGATCTCCAGTGCGTTCTCGCCGCGCTTGAGGAGCTTGGTCACATCGAGCGTGCGGTAGTAGACACGCTTTTCATAGTTCGTCCAGCCAGGCTCTAGCATCGCGTCGCTGGGATTGACACCGTTCACGCTCGCCTCGAAGTACCCCAGCCCCGTCACCGACAATCGTGCGGATTTCACGGCGCGGGGCAGCGTAAAGCTCTTTCCAAACAGCGGCAGCGGGTCATCGGCGTAGGGATTGGCGGGCGCGGGCTTGGGATCGCGAATCCACTGCGCCCCGCTCCAGTCGGCGGGAGTGAGAAGGCCTATCTCAAAGCTCGCCTCTTTACTCCACGGCCCCGGCTGATCGTCCCGGTTCCACACCCGTACGCGCCAGAAAACCCGCTGCCCACTTGTCAGTTTCTTACCCGCATAGGCCACTTGAATGGCGTCCGCGGAGGCCACTTTGCCGCTATCCCAGAGCACGTTATTGCCGTCTTTATTAGGGGTTGCGATGATTTGATAGGCTCGCTGTACCTCGCCATTGCGCGATGAACGGAGCTCCCAGGAGAGCCGTGGAGCCAGAGAGTCTATCCCAAGCGGGTTGGTGCGATACTCGCAACGAAGATGGGTTGCCGTCAGTGCCATTGATTGCATGGAGCTAGTTTACCTGAACCCCTCCAAACACATCCCGCTTTTCCTGAGTCAGGTAAGATAGGCGCATGAATCTTTATGAGAAACCACGTGGCGTCGAGACACGCTGGGCGAGCTTTGAGAATCTCAGCGCGGGGCGCGGGACGGGTGGCCAGGAGAATCGCGGCGCGAAAGGCCATGCGTTCGACTCGCTGGAGCCGGGTGAGACGAAAACACTGCTGGATATTTCAGGCAGCGGGACACTCACTCGCATTTGGATGACCGTCAGCGACCGGAGCCCGGAGATGCTACGGGCGCTCCGTCTGGAGATGTTCTGGGACGGCGCGAGCACTCCCGCCGTCTCCGTGCCACTGGGGGATTTCTTCGGCATTGCACTGGGCCGTAAGACAGCGTTTGAGTGCGCTCTCTTCTCCGACCCCGAGGGCCGCAGCTTTAATGCTTTTGTGCCGATGCCCTTTCGCACGGCGGCGCGAGTGACACTCACCAACACGTCGGAGGCGCGCCTGCCACACTTGTTCTACGACATTGACCTCCTGCTTGGGGTGACCCACACGCCAGAGACACTCTACTTCCACGCGCAGTTTCGCCGTGAGTCGCCCAATGTACTGGGAGAAGATTTTCTCATCCTTCCCCAGATCTCAGGCAGCGGGCGCTTTCTGGGCTGCAATCTCGGAGTCATCGCCGACGAGCGCTACGAG
>JANNDD010000474.1:0-2401 GCA_031387365.1 Armatimonas sp.
ACTGCGCGAGCTGTGGATCACGCGGCCAACCGTGAACGGCCCGCCGCTGGTGGCGTCTTTGGGCGTGTAGATGCCGTGCGGGTACCACCAGGGATTCAGCCGGAGCGCCGCCAGCTCGCGTGTTTGCCGCGTGACTTTTACTCGGGTGTAGCCAAACTCGTGCAGCTCGACCGAGTCGGGGAGTGGGGTGACGAGGCGCGGCTTCTTTTCTGGCGGCGTGTAGTACTGATCGGGCGGGAAGCTCGGATCGGCACCGGGCTGGTGGCCTTGCTTCCAGGCATTGGCGGCAAACGAGAGCAGGTTGTCTTTTTGTGGGTTCTCCAGCCAGCGCTCGCCGGAGACTCCGTTGAGCCAGCCGGTCAGCTCGCGCTTTTTATGGTCGAAGGTCATGGCAAAGCACTGCCACGAGCGGTCGAGCACGTCGGCGGGCGCGTCGGCAGGCACGGTCGGTGAGACGGCAAGCGAGTTGCACTTATGCAGCGCGTAGCGGCACAGAAACGAGCTCCCCCCGTTCTCCGAGACATGGCCGCACGCCGAGCCCTCTTTGTTCAGCCCGGCAAAGAGCGCGTACTGCCGCTGCCCGCGCTCCACTTTCTGAATCCCCGCGGTCGTGCCCTGCTTGAGATCGGTGCCCTCGTGCCAGATTCCCGCCAACGCATGATTCCCGCTCTCCCGGATCGCCCAGACCACCACCGTGACGGACTTTCCTGCGCCTTTAATGTCCAGCGGCGTATCGTGGAGCCGTGCACGGGGCACAAAGAGAAACGGGCGGAAGCTTGGGTCGTCCTCTTTGCGAATCCGTATTGCTTCACCAAACGGCCCCCGGCCCAGCAAGGGAAAGTCGGCGTAGCGGGCATCGCGGCCCTCGCCCCAGTAGTCCTTGACATAGTTGCCCGCATCGAGGGCATAGTCATTTGCCTGTCCCTTGGGAACATGGGCTAAAAAGCGCCGCGAGCCGCCGGGCTCGCGTTTGACAAAGTCCCAGAAGGCCACGCAGCCCTTGGTGCGCGTGACCGTCGTAATGCGCTCCACGCTTAGTCTCTCCCTGCGGCCCAGCGAGCGCCGCGCAGGAGTGTCTCTTGAAAGCCCGCGTTCTCGATCGCCGCCAGCGACGAGCCTCTCCAGACATGGCCCAGTGCGGTATGAAACACCCGCCCCGCGCCGTAATGGGTGGTCATGAGCATCGGCTCGAAGTTGCCCGTGCCGCCGCTCTCGGGCGATGAGTACGCACTCGCCAGCACCTCAATCGGCGTGTCGTGCATCGGAACCAGCTTGTGGTAGAGCTCGTCTTCCGTCACAAAGTCCGTCAGGCCCGCCGTGATCGGGTGCTCCGTGTTTTGGATTGTCACCGTGAACCCATGAAACTTCCCGTGCCCCGTGCCCTCGCGCCACAGCAGGCCGACGAGTTTTTCGTACTCGATCCAGCCCGGAAAGGCGTTGTCAGCGGCGTGCAAGACGACCACGCCCGTGCCGCTCTTGACAGCCTCAAGAAAGTTCGCCTGCGCCGCCTCACTCCAGAGCGGGCCGTTGTAGTCCAGAAAGAGCAGATCAAAGCCCGACAGATCGCCTTCCAGCGCTGCAGACGCGTCCTCGGTGTAGGTGATCGAAAAGTCGCCGGATGCTGTGAGAACGTCACGCAGAAACGGGCCGGTTCGCTCCCAGTCGTGGTTGTTGGCACCGGTCACATAAAGAGTGGTAATGGAATTGCTCATCGGGGATTCTCCAGATTTTTGCTAGGGCTTTACATTGAATTTTAACGGGCTTGGTTGAGTCGCTTCAGCTCATTCAGCAGGAAGTCAATGTTCGTGAACGGATCGCCTCCGGTGCGCTTCCAACGAACGGCTCCAGACTTGTCGATCAGGATCGTCGAGTGAAGCTCCATGTCCTCAAAGTCGTCGTACGACGAGAACCGCCGCGCGTTTTCATGCGCGTTGTCCGACAGGAACTTGATGCTCGCCTGGTCTAGGGCCTTCGACGCCTTCAGCTTCGCGGGAGTTGCGCTGCACACGGCAAGCAAGACGGTGTTTTGGCCGTCGAACTCCGCGCTCCGGTCGTTGAGCGACTTTAACTGCCCGACGCAGTGCACGCAGGCATCCCCCAAAAAGAAAACAAGGACGACGTTCTTCCCCTTGAAGTCTTGCAGGCTGACTTTCTTGCCGCTTCGATCCACGACTTGAAGACTCGGTGCCTGGAACGGCTGCCAGTTCATCGGGCCGATTACGTCTAGCTCTTTCGGTTGGTAGATGCGCTCTGGCCGTGGAGTCTGCGCAAGCGGTTTGGCATCCAGGCCAAGCTTCTTGACATCGTCGAGCCACTTTAGGTTAGGGTCCGCCTGCGACCAGACAGAGGACAGCCGCCCTGCATAGAGTGCCGCTTGCTCGCGGTTTCCGCTGGCGAAGTG
>JANNDD010000600.1:0-5249 GCA_031387365.1 Armatimonas sp.
GCATTGCTGTTGTCCAGTGCTGCCTGGAACTGATTGAGCCGCTGCTGTGTCTGCGCGATCTCGGTGTCGCTTTCTGCTGGGAGAAAACAGACGCTCTTTCCGGACTGCTGGCGCTTGCAGTGCTCGCAGATTGGGAGGAGCTGAAAGGCACTGAGCGAGAGGGCACCGCCTGCGAATCCCAGCGCTTCCAGTACCCGAATCCCGTAGCCCCAGGCTCCCAAGAGGGTACCTCTATCGTCGTGCCCACCAAACGTGAAGCTGCGGGTGACCGCATCAAAATACTCCCAGAAGCCGACATATTGGCGCAGAAAGGGGGACAGGAGGCGGTAGTTCAGCCAGCAGGAGCCGAAGTAGGCTAGGAGCTGCAGAAGCAAAACGCAGAAAATGAGGCTGTCTTTTACCTGGACACGGGTAAACTTGATCGCCAACCAGTACCCGGAGGACGCGAGAAGTCCTATACAAATCGCTCCGGCGGGGACGATATACCAAAGATAAAAACCCATGATATTGAGCGAGCCACGTAGGAAAATCATTGCCAACATCATGAGGGCAGTTGTCAAAAGCCCGGCCACGAAAACAGGAAGGAGTCGCATGGCATAGTGTACCCAATCTCTCGCTCTGTTCCCAATTGGTGGTATCCTGAGCCTGTGACAATTCTGGGGATCGATCCTGGCACAGCGACAACGGGGTTTGGCATTATCCGCTACGAAGAGGGGCGCTTAATTCCCGTGGATGTGGGGGTCTTGCTCACGACGCCGGACATGGCGCTGCCGGATCGCCTCAAGTCTATCTACGACGATATCAACACGCTGCTGGACCGCTACACGCCCGATACGGTGGCGACCGAGAAGCTCTTTTTTGATAAAAATGTCACCAATGGGATCGCGGTGGGCGCGGCGAGGGGGGTGATCTTGCTGGCGTTCGCGCAACGCGCTCTGCCGTGGATGGAATACACGCCGATGCAAGTAAAGTCGGCGGTGACGGGCTACGGGGCTGCGGATAAGCAGCAAGTCCAGGCGATGGTGGTGCGACTGCTCACCTTGAGCGAAGTTCCCAAGCCCGACGATGCCGCCGATGCCCTCGCGGTGGCGATCTGTCACGCGCACTCCCATAAAATCAGTGGCATGGGGCGCACCCGTGGCCGCGACAATCGAAGGTAAATGCCTGCCCCTTAGTCCAATAAAACGCTATGCAAAAACGATCTCGCTTGTTGCTTCTCCCGCTAATTGTGCTTACCAGTTGTGCTAAGATCCCGCCTGCAGGAACGTTCGAGCCGCCTAAGCTGCTGCGCGTCACTTTTGCTCTGCGCGGTGAGGTGCAGAGCAGTGAGACGGGCTTGCCCTACTACTACTTTGTGACGATCAACCGCACGGATGATGCGGGAGCCAGTGGCCCCGCTCCCGTGGTGGATCGGCCCTGGGGAAATGGGTTCGCGGCGGCAAACTCGGCCACAGGGCAGGGCTTCGTGGGCTTTGTCGCCTTCAACTACCGTGGCCCCGGCTACCAGGTCTTCTCGTGCGAGAGCGGCGGCGTGCTCAAGAACCCCGTCGAGGGGATATTTACACCTCTGGGGCTGCCCTACCAGTCCACGCCCGTGCCGCGTGGGAGCAAGACACTCTCGTTTCAAGTGGACCTCAACACCCTGCCCAATAAGACGCTGCGCTATGTCCAGCTCAATCTTATTGCCACCAACAATGTCCCGCAGGGCGCAGAAGATGCCCCCAAGCTCTGGGATGCTCTCGGCGATGGCAGCTCGACCGGCTCCCTCAACCAGTTCATTACGTTCGACACCCGTCAGAACCAGCTGCGACGCAACAGCGATGACCGTCGCGAGCCCACCCAAAACGATGTGCGCGACCACGTGAATGCGCTGGTAGATGAGCCAAACCTGGATATTGTGGACTGGGAGATCGAGTACCGAAACTAGGTGGTTTTGCGTTATCATAGGGCAACTAAGGAGAGTTGACTTATGCAACAACAGTTTCAGCAGCCCGAAGAGAAGCGTTACGACGCTAAAAAACTCCAGCAGGTGGTCGAACTTGCCACAAGGCTTCAGCACCAGCACCACGAGACCCTTACTGCCGCCCAAATCGAGCAGATGGGAGAGGACTTAGGTCTTTCGCCCGAGTTTATTCGCAAGGCATTGGTGCTGGTGGAAGAGGAAGAAATACAGCAGCCACAGTTATCTCAGCAAAGTATGGAGCCTCGTGCGCGGGTTCACACCGAGTTCTCTACAAAGCGTCTTTCTCGTCAGACCATTCGTAAAGTGCTCCTGCCCGCGCTGGCAATTACGCCACTAGTGTGGGTGATCGGCCCTATTCTGGCAGACGCAATGCGAAGTGATTTTAACCCAGTGCTGGAGCTGATTATCCAGGGAACCATGGTGGTGGTGCCCGCTCTGGCCGCACTCTTCGCGGGTGGAAGCACCCGTTCGCGGCGGGCTGGGCTCTTGGGCGGTGCGGCGGTCGGGTTGATCAGTTGGATAGGCTTCTTACTTTCAATGATACCAAGTGGCCTCCCCACAAACTATCTCTCCATTATGTTTATTGGGCTTGTACTCTATCTGGGAGGGGGCAGTGCGTTGGCAAGCCTTGCGGTGGCGCTGCGACGCTGGTGGAAAGATCGCCCGGCCTCAGAAGACGAAGTGCCGCGCCGGGTACAATAGTTGGGACAGGTCTAATTTTGATGCAGGGAACTTTCTTCCCTGCCTAGCTTGTACAGTAATCACGAGGACTTTATGATCATGTGGATTCGCACGACGGCACTTTTTTCCGCCGCAGCTCTGGCTGCTCTGGTTTCGTCTCTGGCAGTTGCCGCACCGGCAGCGGCTCCCAAACTCCCGGGCTTTTTCGCGGCGGCAAAAGCGAGTATCGCACCGGCAAAAGTGAAGGCGGGCGGCAAAGCGACGCTTACTATTACGCTTACCATGGCACCAGGATTTCATATCTACGACCCCAAGCCCGGCGATGAGTTTGCGATTGCCTCCGAAGTGATGCCAGTGAAAGCTGCGGGCGTCACCTACGGGAAAGCTGTCTGGCCCTCCCCGACGATCCATGAGAAAACGCGGGTTCATGAGGGAGTGATCACGGTGACGGTGCCGATCACGCTTGCCAAGACCGTGAAGCCGGGGACGCTCAAGCTGGGGGCCGCCGTGAAAGCGCAGGGCTGCAACGCGACCGGCTGCCTGCCGCCCGATACCATTACACTCCCCGCGCCGCTGACGGTGAGTAAGTAACCATGCGACGCCTTCTGGGGACGCTCCTGGCTAGCTTTATCGCGGTCAGTTCTGTCTTTGCCACGCCGCAAAAGCCTAGCTTCTCGGTGAAAGTCGCGCCAAGTCCCGCTCATCCCGGCGAGTTTGTGGCAGTCACGGTAACGGCCATTATTCCGAAAGGGACGCATCTCTACAGTGTCACTGCCGATGAGAGCCTCTTCACCCCGACCAGTCTGACCGTTGAGGGCAAGGGTATCACGGGCGTGGGAAAGCCCACTGAGTCCAAGACCGAGCCATTTTTCAGCTCCGTGGATAAAGTGACCGTTGGTGTGCATGAGAACGTGGCGACGTTTACCCAGGCACTCTCACTTACCTCGGACATTGCGCTGGGAAGCACTCCCCTGAAGGTTTCCATGCGCTACCAGGCGTGCGACGAGTCCGGTTGTCTGCCACCCACTACGGAAGATCTCAAGCTCAATCCGCTGACGGTTGAGGCCGGGCCGGCGCGTAGCGAGTTTGCCTCCCCCGGCTCGCTGGGGCTCGCCACCCCCTCCGGCTCCGCGAAGGGGGATGTTGGGGGGGCTGCTCCGACGAGCTTGCTGACGTTTATACTGACGGCGTTTGGAGCGGGGCTCCTTGCGCTCATCACGCCCTGCGTCTTCCCGATGATCCCGGTGACGTTTTCCTACTTCACCAAGCTCGCCACCGCCAAGGGCAACGACAGCCCCGCCGTTGTGCAGAAGATGATCGTCAAGCTTGCCACACTTTACTGTCTTGGTATTGTGGTCAGCTTTACGGCTTTTGGCCTGATTATGGCCGTCACGGTGGGAGCGGCGGGGGCGACCAAGTTTGCCGCCAATCCCTGGGTCAATCTGGGTTTTGCGACACTTTTTGTGGTCTTTGGCCTCGCGCTTTTAGAAGTCTTTGAGTTAAAGCTCCCGGGCAAAGTGATGAGCCTGACCGGAAGCGGGCGCAAGACCGGCGGCTATCTGGGCGTGTTCTTGCTCGGGTTGACGTTCGTGATCGCGAGCTTCACTTGCGCCGCGCCGTTTGTGGGAACCGTGATGGTGCTGGCGGCCAATGGGAAAGAGTTCTTCCGACCGATCCTCGGCATGGCGCTTTTTGCCACCGCGCTCGCCCTGCCGTTTTTCCTGCTGGCAATCTTCCCTAGCCTGCTCAAGAAAATGCCCAAGTCCGGCGACTGGCTCACCACGATCAAGGGCGCGATGGGCTTTCTGGAGCTCGCTGCCGCCGTTAAGTTTTTGTCCAATGCCGACTTGGTCTGGAACTGGAAGTTACTCAGTAGCCCCCTGTGCTTGCTTCTCTATGGCCTCTCACTGCTCGCGGGTGGTGTCTGGTTATTAGGAAAGCTCTCGATTGGCTTCAACACCCCGCAAGGCAACCCTACTCCCGCTCGGCGCATCTGGTCGGGCGTGTTTATCGCCATTGCGATCTACTTCTTCTATGGCGTCTCAGGGAGGCCGCTCCATCCACTGCTCGCGGGATTTCTTCCGCCGCCAGACTACGGCTTTGGCAACGGCAAGAAGCTAGAAGGCGAGCTGGAGTGGGGCAGTGATCTGGAGAAAGCCAAGGCTGAGGCGAAAGAGACCGGCAAGAAAATAATTATAGATTTCACGGGCCATACCTGACAGAACTGCCGTGACGTGGAGTTCCGCGTCTTTCCTGAGCCTGCCGTGAAGGCCGAGCTTGAAAAATTCATCCGAGTTCGTCTCTACACCGATAACGGCAGTGAGGCGGAAAATAAAAATGGCCAGTACGCGCTGGCGCTGCTCAACAACGCAGTCAACCCGCTCTATGCCGTGATTGATGGTGAGGGTAAACTGCTCGCCAACACGGACTATAACATCGCCAAAGATGTGGCCAAGATGACCGACTGGCTGAAGACAGCGCTTTAAATCGCTCTGATGAACAGTCGCCCCGATGAACCGGGGCGTGATGTTGTCCTCGTTCCTCGTGCTTTTATTTCGCTAGATTCTGGTGCGCGCACTTTCAAAATAATGTCAGCTTGATATAC
>JANNDD010000604.1:0-3212 GCA_031387365.1 Armatimonas sp.
CTTGCCTGGAGCCGACGTACTTTGTGCGCCGCTTTCGTGCCGACACCGGCCTGCCGCCCATGGTCTGGCTCGCCCGCCTACGCGCCGAGCGTGCCGCGACGCTACTTCTGCAGACTGCTCTCTCCGTGCAAGAGATCGGGGAGCGTGTCGGCTGGAGCGATTTAAGCTACTTCGCCCGCCGCTTCCGCGCCCACTTCGGATGCAGCCCCCGCGCGTACCGCGTCCGTCTCGGGCAAGCACAAGCCATCAGCGCCGGTCTCGCCTACACCAGGTAGAATTTCCCTCAGGAAGGTTAGGGTGTCGTATGAATCGTGCCGAAATTCGGCAACATATTATTGCAGCAGGGTTGGAAGCCTACTTGCCACAGTTTGAGGAAGTGATTGTGCCGACCATTGATTTGTTTGACTCTGGGCTTCGTGGAGATGATATTCCCATCGGTGGTTCCAAGCGCGACGGAAAACCCGATTTGCCACCGGAGTTTATCTGGCCCGATGATGCCAGCGGTATGCCAATGGAGTTTGTTTTGCAGATCAATCTGAAAGAGGCTGCGGCCTTAGATTCGGAAGGACTTCTGCCGAAAACGGGCCTACTTTCCTTCTTCTTGAGCTGCGATGGAGAGGGGGATAGTGTTCTGGGAGAGAGCGGTATCTACTTTTTCCCAGAACTCTTCGCACTGGCGCGTCGCGACATAGCTCGCTCTGAGCCTGGGACTGGTCTTCGATTTGGTAGGAGCTGGGGAACTCCGCAGTGGGGAACTTATCCAGAGGGTAAGCTTGGCTTTTTGGAGAATCGTGATTGGCCCCATGCATTAGCTGAGTTACAGTGGGGCGGGACTCAATTACTGGGGCAACCCAATGACTACCAGGGAGAGCTTGAGCCGATGTGCGAGGCGATTTTTACAGGACGGCCATCTAGAGTTCACACACCTGAGGAGCGGCAACAGGCATATCGAGATTGGGTTTGTTTGTTTAAGGAGTCAGAGTTCAGCGGTGGCGTCTTTAGCCACAACTGGATGATCCGACGAGAGCATCTGAGGGTTGCGGACTTTTCTCAAGTGATCCGCATTGATGTCAACTAGCCAATTCCAATTGCTTCATGGAAAGAGCCGCGTGAGGGGAAGCGTGAAGCCGGGCAGAGTGTCGCCGCCGTCGAAGATGCTCTCGCGGGTGAGAAGCTCCGGGTCGGTTTTCTCGTCTCGCATTTCTTTCTCTTGCCTCTTGAGAGTTGGGCAAAACAAATATACTTCACTTGCGAGGGAGACACCTGGATTTGTAGGAAGGACTTTAGTCTCCTCCTCGCGAACGAAGGTTTAGGAGGCATAGACATGTCATTACGAATTGGCGATGAGGCACCGGATTTCACCGCGGCCACCACCGAGGGAGAGCTTCACTTTCACGACTGGATCGGGGACGGCTGGGCGATTCTCTTCTCCCACCCCAAGGATTTTACGCCCGTCTGCACCACGGAACTCGGCTACATGGCCAAGCTCAAGCCCGAGTTCGATAGGCGCAACTGCAAGATCATCGGTCTGAGCACCGATCCCGTCGAGGATCACGTCGTCTGGGTCAAGGACATTGAGGAGACCCAAGGCCAGGCTCCCAACTACCCGATGATCGGGGATACGGATCTGAGTATCGCCAAGCTCTACGACATGATCCACCCCAACGCGAGCGGGGATGCCAAGCGCACCGCCGCCGATAACGCCACCATTCGCTCGGTGTTTTTGGTGGGGCCGGATAAAAAAGTTAAGCTGATCCTGACCTACCCCATGACCACGGGCCGAAACTTCGATGAAGTGCTGCGCGTTTTAGACTCGATCCAGCTCACGGCGAAGCATAAAGTGGCGACTCCCGTAAACTGGAAGCCCGGTGAAGATGTGATTATTGCGGGCTCGGTCTCCAACGACGAAGCCCACCTGAAATACCCCGACGGCTGGAAATCTCCCAAACCCTACCTACGGATAGTCGCGCAGCCCAAGTAGCCTTCCGTCTGCGATGAGCCGTCCGCGAACCCTCTCCCTCCAGTCGGAATGCTCTGGCTGGAGGTGGATGTCCGCCACGGTTTCGTCGTCGTCTACATGACAGGCGATCCCGAAGGCGCGAGGGGCTTTGTTGTGGATTTTGTGAGCATCATTGTCGCGCTGCGTGAGAACAAACGCGGGGCGAAGCCCATAGCACAGCAACCAGAGGCGGATTTTCCACGGCTCGCGATACGACGTCGTGTAGATTCCTACGTCATGCCCGCTCTGTTGTAGCTCTAAGATCAGTGCTTTTGCACCCAAACGAAGTGGCTCCCGCGCCAGCCATGTGAAGCGACACGGCTCCGCAGGAACGCTCTCCTGGTAGCAGATCAGCGTGTCATCCAGATCAAAAGAGATGCGCAATTTTCATTCCGTCTTCTTCAGCGCCAACGAGCGATATTTTTGTAGCCATCCATCACCAGAAACACTAGCCACCAGACATTGAGCAACACCCCGAGCAAGATCAGAGTGAGCCCTTGCTGTCGTGCTTTTTTTAAGCGATGCGCACCCAGCCACACCAAAAAACCACCCACAATTACGCACAGTACAAAAAAGCGAGCCATTTAGGTTTGTCTCATGGTTTTACAGTGTAAAGTGGCGTGGTGGGAGCGTGTAGATCGCGTTCTGGGTGCCTCGCTTCGTGGATCTCGGTAAGTGCGATAAAACCGAAGCGCCGTTCGTTGACGTCATAGGAGCCTATTGGGTAGTAGCGGCCAAAACCCGTCGGCGTGACGCCCCACTCAGCACGACGAAGCAACCTCCAGGAACGCTCGTAGCTACGGACAGTATCGCCCTCGGTTTTCTTCCAGCGTGTCGGAGGGAACGCAAGCACCCCGGCCACGATCAGAATCACGCTCGCGGTTGCTAAGAACAAAGCTACTTTCTTGAGCATTTTAACTCCTCGTTTTTAGCCTTCTTGCGGTTCAAGACGACGAATACTCACTTCGCCTGCATGGGTAACTGCAATACGTAGCTCGCAATCCAACAAAAGCATCATTCCTACTAGGGGAGTGCTTTCTCCCTCTTGAGCCATGATGTAGCGCTGTTCTCCCATCCAGTCCACGCGGAGAGGGTAGTAGTTTGCGTCCTGGAGTGAACCATCCGCTAGCTCAACGGAAAGGGTTCCGACGGGTTCCAATCCCAGCTCCGTAACGAGGGCTCGGGAGAGAGCGAGGAAGTCATTGAAGCCCGT
>JANNDD010000548.1:0-1704 GCA_031387365.1 Armatimonas sp.
AGATACTCCGCTGGCACGTGCCCAGGCTTTTGGCTATGCCTCTACCCTGGCCGAGGACGTGAGCTTCGCCGAGGGCACGCCCGAGCGGATCGTCCGCGCTCTCTTTGATGCGCCGTACCACCGCTTGCCGTTCCTGCGCCCTGGTAGGCTGCTCTTTGGCGCAGGCAATGTCCAGAAAGCCTCGGGCCTGCTCTTTGGCGGCGATGGCACGGCGGGCACGGTGATGAGTCCCTACGATGGCGAGACCGATGTCCCGCTAACTTGGCGCAACGATGAGATCCCCTCGCCCACGCGCTCACTGCCCAGTGCTCCCAAGGTGATCGGCTACCCGATCCTTCTCGCGCACTTTCGCCCCGGACAGGCTCCTCCCTTGCAGGTGCGAAGTGCCCGTCTCACCGCCGCCGATGGCTCCGAGGTACGCTGCCTGCTCAACATCCCGGGCCGCGACACGGAACTCACCTCTGCCTGCATGCTGGTTCCCCTCGCGCCGCTCAAGCCCGCCGCCCTCTACACTGTCGAGGTCGTCACAGCAGAATTCACCCGGCGCTGGCGCTTCACCACCCGTACGGAGAGTGCCAACACATCGGACTTCGGCCCGCTGGATTTGCGGCCTGGTGATCTGAAACTAATCGGCACGGTCGAGAAAGCCGACAAAAAGAACGGCCTATTGGTGCTCCGTGTGACGCGCGCTCAGGCCTACGGCACCGCCGAACAGACCCTCCCCAAACCCGTGACCGTCACTCTCAAGCTCTCGCCACAGACCCGCTTTCTCTCGCAGGCCAACCGTAGCGGCACCGTGAATCTCACCCCCGGCCTCGCCCTTGCTGCCCTCGTCGCCAACGGCCCCCTGGTACGCCCCGTCGCCGCCCGCACCGTAATTCTGCTCCATTAGGATCGCAAGATAAAGGCACCCGTCGCGCAAAAACTTCTGGTACACTGTGGGGACGAATTTTCCTTGGGAGCATAGATGGCAAGCGTTCGTGTTGAGCAACTGATTAAGAAGTACGACCAGGTTGTCGCGGTGAAGGGCATGGACCTTTCTGTCGAAGACGGCGAGTTTATGGTCTTTTTGGGGCCGTCGGGCTGTGGCAAGACCACGACCCTGCGGTGCATCGCCGGGCTGGAGCTTCCCGATGGTGGGACGATTAAGATTGGCGAGGAAGAGGTGACCCACAAGCAGCCCGCCGAGCGCGATATTGCCTTTGTATTCCAGTCGTTCTCGCTCTATCCGCACATGACCGTCCGGGAGAATCTCAGCTTTCCCCTGCGCGCCGTCAAAACGGCGCAGTCCGTGATTGATGAGCGGGTAATGATCGCGGCGAAGATGCTGCATATCACCGATAAGCTAGACCGCAAACCCACCCAGCTCTCCGGCGGCGAGCAGCAGCGCGTCACCATTGGCCGCGCCATTGTGCGCCGCCCTCAGGTGTTTCTGATGGACGAGCCCCTCTCCGCCCTTGATGCAAAGCTCAGAACCGAGATGCGCGCCGAGATCAAAAAGCTCCAGACCGATCTGGGCGCGACCACGATCTATGTCACGCATGACCAGCTCGAAGCGATGAGCATGGGCGATCGAATTGCGGTGATGTACGGTGGGCTTTTGCAGCAAGCGGGCACCCCCATGGAGGTCTACGATAACCCACGGAACTTATTCGTCGGAGGCTTTATCGGTTCCCCGGCAATGAACTTTGTTCCCTGCCAGCG
>JANNDD010000287.1:0-1120 GCA_031387365.1 Armatimonas sp.
CGCACGGGATCACACCAAGCGCGGGGAAAGTGCGCCGCCCACACTGGTCGCTCACACGGCTCCCGGCTGGACGGCGGCGCACCTCGAAGACAGCACCGAGGCCGTCGCCGCCGCACTGTCCTCAGAGCTGGCCGCGCTGCTCGGACCGCTTGCGATTAAACAAACACAAGCCCATCGCTGGCGCTACGCCAAGCCCGTCACCGCGCTCGGACAGCCCTTTTTCTGGGACACCGCGCGGCAGCTCGGCGGGTGCGGCGACTGGTGCGCTGGGGGGCGTATTGAGGGCGCGTTTCTCTCTGGACACCTACTAGCCGGAGCGTGCTAGGCTACGGGCACACGCCGCGCACACGCCAGATGAGGTTCGCGCCTTTGTCCTGGGAGAGCATCCCATTGGCGGAGTAGGCTTTCACATGACCGTCGCCGTGGAGCACCATGGCAAGTCCCTGGCCTTGGCCGGTGCGCTGGTGGCGTGCATAGACCGGCTTCAGAGTTCCGGCCCCCATCGCGGGATTTGCAGCGACGAGATCGTTGTCCGAGATCAGCGGAGTGCTCAGACGAACATCGGTGGCATTGACTTTCGCCGTGGGAACGCAGGGATCGAAGTTATGCCCCCGATAGCGCCCGATACTCCCACTGCCAAACGGCGCGTTCGGGGTGTCGGTGAAGAGCGCCAGCCGTGCGGGCTCGTCCACGCTCGCCAGCCCTAGGGTACTGGTAAACGCCTCGGTGGCGTTGGTGGTGGTGCTGGGATCGCGGTAGGCAAGCTGGGCATTCATGCCGATAGAGGCATAGCCACGCGCGTTCCAGTCTGTCGGGTAACCCGGCAAGACGGCACTGGGGCACTTGAAGATGCCATCGTTTTTCACATACGGCTGGATCATCTCGGACCAGATCGTCGGTGTGAGCACCCCTGTGTTGTAGTTAGCCGTCATCGGGTACTGCTCGTCGTAGTCTTGTACATACATCATCACAGCCGTTGAAAGCTGGCGGACATTGGAAAGACACGCCGCCTGGCGAGCCTTCTCCCGGGCTTGTGCAAAAACAGGAAAGAGAATGGCAGCAAGAATCGCGATAATAGCGATCACAACTAAGAGTTCTATAAGAGTAAACACTCGACGGG
>JANNDD010000561.1:0-20714 GCA_031387365.1 Armatimonas sp.
GCGAGTGAGCGGGTGTAGGCGAGTACGGCGGCTTTTGCCATCGCATGGGCTCCCTGCCCTGGCGCGGGACGCTGGAGAAGTGTGGCCGAGAGATTGACGATCTTTCCCGAGCGTTGCGCTTGAAAGTGGGGAAGGACGGCACGGGTCACGGCGACCACGGGCTTTACCACAGCCTCCCACTCGGTGTTGATTTCGTCCCAGGTGTACTCCGTCAGCAATTTAAGTGGCCCAAAGCCCGCTGCGTTGTTCACCAAAATATCCAGCCCCCCCAGCTTTGCAAAAGCTTCAGCGACTAGGTGCTCCGCCTGCGCCGTGTCCGTGAGATCAGCTTGGAGCGCCACGCCCCCGATCTCTTCTGCAAGCTTCTCGGCACTCTCTTTCGAGGCACGATAGGCCACGGCGACACGCGCCCCTTCAGCGGCCAGTAGCCGCGCAATCGCGACTCCGACGCCCCGTCCGGCTCCTGTTACCAGCGCTTTCTTTCCCGTTAGTAGCATGCCTCAGAGTGTACCTTCCAAAATCTAAACTGTGATAGAATAGCAAACAATAAGCAAACTTTTATTTATCATGTTGATTCTGGAAGACTGGATTGTGGACAGGCAACGGCGCGAGGCGATTCACTTGCCCTCGGGAGACTGGGTTCCGCTCGCCCTGCTCTACCAGCAGGCGCGGATTGACGGCGAGATTATCCCAGAGTGTTTGTTTCGTGTGCCAGAGCCCAGCGACGACGAGCTGCGCCAAAAAGAGCCAGAGGCTTGGGAAAGTTGTACTTGTGAGGAGTGGGACTTTTCTCAGATTGAGAGTGAGGAAGAAGAATGGTCGGTACTGGATTCGAACCAGTGACCCACGCCGTGTGAAGGCGGTGCTCTACCACTGAGCCAACCGACCAGAGCGAGAGAGAGTATATCACCTCTCCGAATTACCGTCAAACCTGCATTGAATTAAGAGACAAATACAAGACATAGATAAATAGCTTTCAGAGCTATGATCTCTGTAAATTCACCTAATAAGATAATATTTCGAAATTGCCTTACCTTTATTGTTGATTCTCGAAAAACTCCTAACCTCTCTGCATTGCCCAACGAGGCAGATTTACGATATAATAATCCTGTAATCAAAGTTAAAACTGCGTGAGAAAAGAAAGCGACTATGCCGTGTGGCAGGTCGCTGTTTTTGTTTGTGAGGATCATAATCTATGTTCAATCGTGTCGCCTTGTTAATTCTAGATGGCTGGGGAATCCGTGAGAAAGAATCGGGAAACTCAACACAGATAGCAAAAACTACTAATGTCTCGCAATGGCTTAGAGAATATGAGCGATCTATTCTTGTTGCCTCGGGTGAGTCCGTAGGGCTGCCCGATAATCAAATGGGCAACTCGGAGGTAGGGCATCTTAACTTAGGAGCGGGGCGCATTGTCTATCAAGACATTCTCCGAATAGACCGTGACTTTAAGTCAGGAGCGATTGAGCACAATCAAGCCCTTGTCGAACTACTGGCGCACGTGCAAGCCGGATCTAAAGTCCATCTTGTCGGTTTACTTAGCTCTGGGGGTGTTCATAGCCATGAGCGCCATCTTCATGCCCTTATTGAGATATTAGATAACAAAGGCATCACAGTGGTTGTCCATGCCTTTTCCGACGGGCGCGATACCGGGCCGCAAGAGTCGGTTTACTCTGTTGAGAAGCTCTTAACTCAGATTAAAGATAAGAAAAACTGCCATCTCGCCAGTGTCACTGGCAGGTACTTTGGGATGGATCGGGATCATCGCTGGGAGCGCACCAAGCTAGCCTATGATGCCCTGGTCTCGGGGATAGGAAAGCCCACGTCGGATTTCAAAGCCAGTATCAAGGAGTGCCACGCCCAGAGTGAGTTTGATGAGTTTATCAAACCACTTGTCAATAAAAATACAAGTACGGATGAAAATACGATTCATGATGGCGATGGGGTTATCTTTTTCAACTATCGCTCGGACCGGATGCGGCAACTGACGGAAATTTTTATCAATAAGAGCTTTGATAAATTTCCCACCCAAAATTTTCAGAACTTAAAGCTCATCTCTTTTACGGAATACAGCGACAACAATGCCATTGCTGTCATGTTTCCTCTGGAGAAGATTAAAAACTCTCTGGCAGAGACGCTCAGTAGTCACGGAAAGAAGCAGTTTCATGCGGCCGAGACGGAGAAGTACCCTCACGTGACGTATTTCTTCAACGGGCGCGAGGAGACTATCTTTGAGAACGAGGAGCGTCTGCTGGTTCCCTCGCCTTCCGTAGCGACCTATGATCTGCAGCCAGAGATGAGCGCGTACACACTAACGGAGGGCGTTCTTGCTAGAATAGACGAGCAGGACGATGCCTTTCTCTTGGTCAATTTCGCCAACCCTGACATGGTCGGTCATACGGGTGTTCTTGAAGCAGCAGTTAAAGCCGTCGAAGTCACGGACGAGTGTGCGGGCAGGATTGTCCAGAAAATACTGGAAACAGGGGGTGTCTGCCTAGTGACAGCCGACCACGGAAATGTGGAGTGTATGATAGATGAGATCACGGGTCAGCCCCATACCTACCACACCACAAACCCCGTCTCGTTTTTTGTGATTGCGCCGCATTACATCCCTCTACACCCCACGGGGATTCTGGCCGATGTCGCGCCGACAGTTCTTCACTTGTTGGGAATTGACAAACCCGTGGAGATGACTGGAAAGTCACTGATCAATGCCACTTGAGTTCCCTGACCACGGGGGCTTCTTTACCAAAGAGTCCCCGATCTTTGTCGCGCGCGCTCCTGGTCGCCTTGATGTGATGGGCGGAATCGCGGACTACTCCGGCTCGCTAGTCGCAGAAATGCCCATCGGGCAGGCGGCGCTCTGTGGGGCGCAGGTGGACCCGTCGGGCAAGCTGACCATTCGCTCGCTCAATATCGGACGCACGGTGAGTGTGGCCACCGGCGGCGAGAAAGAGACGGAGCGCTGGGCCGTTTATCTAGCGGGCTGTGTGGCACTGCTCAAAGCCGAGGGCCTACTGAGCCCCCATGCAGGCGTGCGCCTCTTGCTCACCTCCGATGTCCCTCTCGGGGCGGGCGTGTCGTCGTCGGCGGCCATTGAAGTGGCGAGCATGCGGGCAACTGCCGCCGCGTTTTCAATCGAGCTGGACGGTCTGACTCTGGCGCGGCTTTGTCAACGCGTCGAGAACGAGTGGGTCGGGGCTCCCTGTGGCGTTATGGACCAGGTGACGAGTGCGTGCGGCGAGGAAGGCAAGCTGCTTCTCCTGCGCTGCCAGCCCCATACTATTGAGGGCTACACACAAATTCCAACAGGCTGGAGTGTCTTTGGGATAGACTCCTGCGTCAAGCACAGTGTGGGCGGAACCGGCTACACGGGCGTGCGCTGCGCGGCGTTCATGGGCGCAAAGCTGCTCGGACTACAGCCTACCAACTATCTGTGTAATCTCACCCCAACCCACTACAAGGCGCTCGGAATTACTCTGCCTGAGACACTCTCGGGCGCGGCGTTTCTGGAGCAGCACGGCCCCACCTGGGACACTGTCACCAAGGTAGACCCCTCGCAGCACTACCCCGTGCTATCCGCCACGGAGCACCCGATCTTCGAGAACCAGCGCGTGGAGGCATTTCTGGCAGCGCTCGGCGCGGGCGACTTCGCCCTAGCAGGCAAGCAGATGCTCGCCGCGCACGCCAGCTACAGCCGCTGCGGTCTGGGAACCAAGGAGACAGACTTACTGGTCGCGCTAGCGATGGATCAGAGCAGCGTGGCGGGTGCAAAGATCACGGGAGGTGGCTCGGGAGGAACGGTCTGTATCCTCTGCCCCAGTGAGCAGGAAGCAGCAGTGGCGGAGAGCGTGGCGGAAGCCTATGAGAAACACACAGGCACGCCCCCGCGCCTCATCCATGGGACATCACCCGGTGCTCTAGCCACTCCGGTAGGCTCGCTTTAGATGCGCAAGCGCTTGGGCTAGTTCGGTCTCAAACTCCCCGTCGGTAAAGCTGCACTCAGTTGAGACACGGGCATCGTAGCCCGCTTCTCGAAGTGCCGTAAACAGAGCGGCGTGGTCATAAACGCCCGTGCCCGGAGCTTTTCGGCCGGTGTCTGCCGTGTGGACATGGGCAAGGCAATCCGCACTCGCCAGAATATCCGTAAGAGACTCATCGCCGTTGCGCCCCATGTGATAGGTGTCCGCGAGATTCCGCACGCCAGGCCTGCCAACTTCCCGCGCCAGCGCCGCGCCCTCCGCGACCGTGTGTAGCAGATTGCACTCATGGCGATTCAGCGGCTCGATAGCAACCACAACGCCGGTCTTCTCATGGGCATCGGCGCACTGATTGAGAAACCACAAGAGCTGCTCATGTGCCTGCTCCCTGCTCCAGCCACTTGCAGGGAGCTGCCGTGCGCCACCACTCCCAAAGACAATCACTTCCCCGCCCACCTCGGCCGCGCGAGCAAGCGCCGTATGGACATAGCGCATCAGTGCAGGGCGATTGACCTCGGGCCCGGTGATTTTAAGCTTACCTGGGACAAAAAGATTAAAGGTCTCACACGGCAGAGGAAGCGCCAGAAGTGCGACTTTTTTCTCGGCCCACGCCGCCGCATCATCGGATTCGGGGATCAGCTCACCGGCGACTCCTAGCTCAAGGTAGTCCCACCCTGCCGCCGCAACAGACGCAGCCTTACTTCGCCCTGCGCACACTCCCCACCGCATCAGAGATTGCTCTCCTCGATCACGATTTTCATCTTCTTCATCGCCTCTTCGGTCAGCTCCTCCCCAGGCGTTGGGACGTGCGAGCGGGCACTGCGCACCGCCCACCAAGCCCCGGCACCGATAATCAGCGCAAAGCCTGTCCAGAACACAAGATTAGGCATCTCCCCGTAGTGAACATGATTCGTCTCCCCGTAGAGATGCCGTGATGAAAACCCAAGCTTGACTCCCGCCCAGGCAACGAGACCGTAAGCAGTGCTATCCAGTGCCGGGTACTTACGTAGCAGCCGCAGAAATGTCGCAGCCCCAATGCGAAGTAAGACCATACCCAGAAGTCCCCCTAGATAGACAATCCAGAGCTTCTCAGGCTTATTGACCAAAGACACTGCCACCAGAATGGAGTCCACAGCAAAGACCACATCTGTGAAGCCTACCAGTGCTACCGTTCGCCCAAAAGAGAGCTGCTTCTTGCCGGCCGCAAGGGCATCTTCATCATCCTCATCGTGGGACTTGCTCATAAAGTGCTTGACAGCCAGAAAGATCAAGTAGGCCGCTCCGAGACCGCAGAGCCACCAGAGCTTGATCAGAAAGCCTGCCAGGAGAATTCCTATGCCCCGCAGGGCAAAAGCCATGACGAGCCCAAGCGAGAGCGCTTTTTGCTGCTCTTTATCGGAAAGGTGACGCACCAGCAAGGCGAGCACAAGGGCATTGTCAGCGGAGAGCAGGCCCTCGAGGAGCACAAGAGTTCCGACAATCAACAAATCAGGGGTTGCAAAAATCTGGCCAAATGGCATTACTGTATTCTACCCCCTCCGCCGGGTAAGATAGATTCCTGATGTTAGTTCCTGTTTCTCTCCGGCGCTTGCCGGGCAACGATGACCTCCCCCTCCCGGCCTACGAGACCGACCAGGCAGCGGGGATGGATCTGCGTGCGGCGCTCACCCAGCCACAGACCCTGGCTCCTGGGGAGCGGCACGCAGTGCCCACCGCGATTGCGATTGCACTGCCTCCTGGCTACGAGGCGCAGGTACGGCCCCGCTCGGGGCTGGCACGCAAGGCGGGTATCTCGATGGTGAACTCCCCCGGCACCATAGACGCGGACTATCGCGGAGAGATCATGGTTCTGCTGATCAATCTAGGGCAGGAGCCTTTTACCGTGAACCGTGGGGACAGGATCGCCCAGCTTGTTGTCGCTCCCGTGGCGCGGGTGGTCTGGCAGGAAGTGGAGAGCTTAGAGCAGACCGAGCGTGGTGTGGGCGGCTTCGGACACACGGGCGTACAATAGCGGCCATGGATGAAGAGATTGGCGCACTGCTCTCACGAGCAAACCTGACGCGTGTGCGGGGAAATCTGGTGGAGGCCCAGGCCATCTGTCAGAGTGCTCTGGAGCTGTGCCCCACCTCCGCCGATGCCCACAGCCTGCTAGGCGATCTTTTTGCCGCACAGGAAAAACACGATGAGGCGCTGCACTGCTACAGTGTCGCGGCGGAGCTCAAGCCCCTGAACGCTGCCCTTGCAGAGAAGCGTGACAAAGCGATCCAGGCACGCCATCTGCGCCTACTCACCAACCAGCAGCAGGCCCAAAAACTCGCTGTACCGGAAGTTGCGCCCACGGCTGTACCCCGAAAAAACGCCCCCCGTCATTCGCTTCCTCGCTGGCTTATGGTGACCTTGATTGCTATCGGGGGACTTGTGGTACTGTTTTTGGGAGTTTGGCTAGGCACGAGGCTTGCCCCCGGCAACGACCTCGTACCCACCAAACTACCCGCTACGGTCGGACGTAAAGGCTAGCCCCCTAGTCCAACGTGAGGCGGGGCCGAAGCTGCGCCAGCTTCTTCTCCCCGATCCCCTTCACTTCCATGAGCTGCGAAAGCTCGGTGAACTTGCCTTGCTCCGTGCGGTACGTCACAATACGCTCCGCAATGGCGGGCCCAATCCCGGGGAGGCTCTCCAGCTCTTTCGCCGTCGCTTTATTCAGCGCAACCGGCCCCTCTACTGGCTTAATGGCATCCGCTTTCTTCGCACTGGTCTTCTTCTTAGATACCACAGGAGCTGCCTTAGAAGCGGCGGGCAGGGTGGGTTTCTCCTGAGCAAAGCTCGGGCAGGTCAAGCTCGTCAGAGCGGCGATGCAGATAACAATTTTCGTGAACGTCGTAAACATAGTTTTGGTTTCCTCTTGATTTGCAGGAGTGTCTCTCCCGCTTCACCCCTATAACGGGTGGGAAACCCCGAATCTTATAAAATCACGAAATTATTTTTTACGGGTAGAGTAAGTGTGCTTTACGGCGATTTGCAAAGGCACGCAGTCCCGCGCTCCAGCGCCTGGAAAGTGCCGCGTAGTCATCGCCCGCTAAGACACCGTCCATTGCCTGACGGTTAACCAGCAGTGTCATCATTCGCTCGACTTGCCACTCTTTGGGGTAGAGCTTTCGCAGGATGAGGGCGAGCTCGACTCCCACACGCACGGGAGCAAGTTTCTGACGATCCGTCACTAAGAAGCTCACACCGCCACAGCTCTCCCCAGCGAACTTACTGGCCCGGGGCGTAAAGTGCACGGGGATAAAGCGAATGCCGGGCAGGTTCTTCTCATTGAGGGCAGCGGCGAGGCGACGAGGATCGAGGTACGGTGCGCCGATCCACTCAAACGGCGTGTCGGTGCCGCGCCCCACCGAGATATTGGTAAACTCGATCAGCCCGACACCCGGATAGAGAGTGGCCTGGGTGAGCGAGCGCATGTTCGGCGAGGGATTGGTCCAGGTCAGGCCGGTGGCATCCCAGTAGTCGCCGCGCTTCCAGCCCTCGCAAGGGATCACGGTAAGATCCAGCTTCAGCCCTTTCTCCGCAACAATGAGCTTTGCCAGCTCCCCCATGGTCATCCCGTGGCGCACGGGAATCGGGTGGTACGCCACAAAAGCGAGCTTGTCTTTATCGGCAATGGGGCCCTCCATCGCGACGCCACCAATCGGATTGGGCCGATCCAGCACCACAAAGCGCTTCCCGTGCTTGGCCGCCGCCGTGAGGCAGTGCCCGAGAGTCGAGAGAAACGTGTAGAAGCGGCAGCCAACATCCTGAATATCGTAGACCAGTGTCTCGATCCCGGCAAGCTGCTCCGCCGTGGGCTCGTAGCGCTCGCCGTAGAGAGAGAACACCGGCAGGCCCGTCTTGGGATCTTTGCCATCAGGCACTTTCTCATCCACCGCCCCACGAATCCCGTGCTCGGGGCCAAAAAACGCCTTGAGGGGAACAACTGCCGACTCCGCCAGCACATCAGCCGTCGCCACGCCGTCTCGTGTTAGCCCTGTGTGATTGGTGATGAGCCCGACCGACCCACGCCCCAGCGCCGCGAACTTCTCGCGCACCAACACGTCCACACCGCACAAAGCCGAAGAAGCCAGTTCCATAACCAACATTTTACCTGTGATTACTTGCCCAAAAAAACAATCTTGGTATATAATTCGACAAGTCAACTTTGGAGAACTCAAATGTCTGTATCACCTCTCTCACGTCGTCTTTTTCTTGCCTCGCTTGCCCTGCCTCTGCTTCTCTCAGGCTGTGGCGGTGGAGGCAAAGGAGATACCTCAAACTCACGAGCCACGGGAGCCGCCGAGTTTACGATTAACTGGCCCGAGACGAGCCGTCTGATCCCCACTGCGGCGCAGAGCATCAAGATTGCTCTGAGTGGAACGGCCAGTGTCGAAAGGACTGTTGCGCGGCCTCCCGTGGGTACCAATCAGACTACGGTCACGTTCAATGATTTAGTGATTGGCAACTACACGGCGGCGGCAAGCGCCTACCCCAACGCAGATGCAACGGGTGTGGTGCAGGCAACCGGCTCGACCAGTGTCACGATTGTGAAGAACCAGACGGCCACCGGCACCCTAACGATGGATACCACAGTGACCAAGGTCAGTGTCAGTCCTGCCACAGCCTCAATCTCTGTCGGCGGAACGCAGATCGTGACGGGCAGCGCCCAAGATGCGACCAACGCTACGGTTCTGACGGCCCCGACCAAGTGGACTTGGAGCACAAGCGATGCCACCACCGCCACGGTCTCCGCCACAGGCAACCCGGCCACAGTGACGGGTGTGAAAGCAGGCAGCGTCACCATCACCGGCACCGAGACCGAGTCGGGCAAGACCGCCACGATGAGCATCACGGTCAATGCCGATAAAGGCAACCTCGATCTGACTATTAAATAGGGAAGTTACAAATGCCAGACGGACGCTCGGTTTCTCGGCGCACCTTCGTGGTGGGCTCGCTCGGTAGCGCACTCGCAGCGGGCTGTGGAGGTGGCAATTCCTCCACGGACTCCCCCACTTCGGGCCGTGGCGCGGCGCAGTTCACCATTCTTTGGCCGGAAGTCAAACCCGACTCTCGCCTGATCCCCGCCGCCGCAAAGAGCATCACCATCAAGCTCGTCGGCCCGGTCACCGTCACCAAAACGGTTGCCCGCCCTCCGGTAGGAACCAACCAGACGACGGTCAACTTCCCCGATTTAGACTCTGGCACCTACACTGCCACCGCAACTGCGTATCCCAACGCGGATGGCACCGGCACGGCTCAGGCAACGGGCACGGTCAATGTCACGATCGTCAAAAACCAGACGGCGACAAGTTCACTGACGATGGGCACCACAATTACCAAAGTCGAAGTCGCGCCTGCCAGTTTCGCCGTAGCAAAAGGCGGAACCACAACTCTGACGGCGATGGCCTACGACGCCTCCAACGCCATCGTCCTGACGGGCAGTACCTGGAGTTGGAGTAGCAGCGACACGGGCAAGGCAATCGTTTCGGGCACGACAACAAGCGCCATCGTCACAGGAGTTGCTTCCGGCTCTACCACCATCACCGCTACCGAGAGCGAATCCGGAAAGTTTGGTAGTAGCGCAGGCAGTGTTGGCTTCAACCAAGGCGAAGGACTCGCTGATAGCTCTTGGCCCAGAAGTGGAGCGAACCAGTGGAATACATACTTCACCCCCGTAGCAGGCAATACTTCAGGCACCGTACAGTGGTCGGTAGCTAATATTGCTGGTGAACCCGTTATTGATAGCCAAGGCTATATCTATCTCACAAGCACCAATAAAATCCTAAAAATATCACCATTAGGATCAACTTCCACATTCTATACTGGAGTCAAGAACGCAATATTCACACTAACAATAGATAAATCTGGCAATATATATGCAGGTCAGGAAGAAAAATTATACAAATTAGACAATTCAGGAAATATAATCTGGACATATACGTCCCCACATACAGGATCAGTATTCACTTTCAATAACAGTATAAATATACATAAAAATAATACAGTATTCACAAATCTATCCTTTTTAGATTTTACGATTGGTAAATCTCCAAAAACATTTTCGCTCCTGCCCAATGGAACCGTGCAATGGATAAAGGACTCAGGAAATTTTATAACCGTCTCTGAGACGCGATTAGCCACCGCTGCGGGCCCGATACTTTGGTTCAATCTAGACGGTACATCAATTTCAGGAACATTCCCTGCTTCCGGTTATCGGCTAGCAGAGGCCATGAATGGCATCTATTATTGCACATATGACACTAAAACGGTAGCAATTGATTCCAATTTAAGCAAAAAATGGGAGATAAACTCAGGAGGAATCTATCTGGCAGTTACTCCAGATAATAAAATAATCATTGATGGATCTCGATGTTATAATAGCTCAGGATCTCTATTATGGACTGCGAAAGAGGGTGCAAATTCTCTTTCTGGTTCAATGGCACTTTCCTCAACAACAATGTATGTCGCCTCAGGGTCTATTGCAAATGGCCTTTATGCTATAAATCTAACAGATGGCAGTATCCTTTGGAAAAAATCGATCTCTTTCGCTGCTAGTAATCTTCCTCAACCGGTACTTGGATCTGATGGGACTGTCTATATTTCTCATGATGGAACTCTAACCGCCTACCGTTGACGATTCTCACAATTCAGACGGCTCCTATAATGAGTCAGCTATCGGGTACAATCACTTTGTACTATTTTTCACGATCATGAACTCACCCCTCTCTCCTCTCGTCTATTTTCGCCGCAACACCTCGCGCGCTCTGCCCATGGGCCTGGTTATTGTGCTGGCGGTCTTTCTGATCGCGGGCGTGACGGTGCTTGCCAATGCGATTGATCTCACCGTGCGGACGATCTACCGCTACACGGAGTACTTCACTTATGTCTTGCCCCAGCAGCGCTTCCGCGAGGTGCCCGAGGCGCAGCGGCTGATTGTGCAGAGTGATCCTCGGGTCGAGCGGACGATGGAGGGGGCGTTTTTTCTCTGCAACATCAAGACTGTCATGGGTCGCTTGCCGTTTGTGGTGCTGGGCGTGCCAGAAGACGACCGCGACTATCTGATGCAGCGCATGGAAACCCCTCTGATTGCTGGGCGCTTGCCCGCAGAGGGCATGCCAGAAGCCGTCCTCTCGGAGCCAATGGTGGAAAATAAAAAACTCAAGCTCGGCGACAACGTGGTGAGCCCCACGGAGGTGGGGGGAATGGCGACGGCAGCTCCCGTGCCGGTGAAGCTTGTCGGAATCCTAAAAGGCCCGGTCTGGGTCGGGTTCACCAGTAGGAGCTTCTGCACCAGCTACTTCTTGCTCAATCCTCGCTGCACACTCTACACCTGGAAAGATGTCAACCAGCGCGATGCGCTCAACCGGGCGATGATGCCGGTCACGGATAAGTCCAAGGGCAAGCTCTCCCCCAACGAAGTCCAGCTTCTTTCCAAAGAAAACCTCATCACCGAGGTGCGCGAGAGCCTGGAGTCGCTGTACCTGATCATGGGCGTGGTGACGGCGGCGGTGATCTTTGCCATTACGCTAATGAGTGGGATGCTCGCCAATATCTACTTCACCCAGCGCCTCTCGGAGTTTGGGGTACTGGCGGCGATTGGCTACTCTAGGCCCAGCCTGATCGGGCGAGTTCTGGCGGAGACGGCACTGCTCAATGTGGCGGGCTGGATTGTGGGCGCAGCTTCGACCGCACTGCTCATGCGCTTTTTAGGAGAATCCGTCTTTCGATCACGCGGGCTCTTCCTCGACCCCTTCGACTTGGACGCCTATGCCCACACGATCCCGGTGCCGATCTGCATCACGCTTTTCTCCGTGGTAACTATCGCTTATCGCCTGGTGAAGCTCGACCCCGTAACCATTATTGAGAGACGCTAGAAAATACTAATACTTATGGAAGTACTGTCTTGTGAGAAAATTGCGCTGGCGTACCGTGACGGTGACCGCACTACCTATGCCCTACGCGAGGTGAGCCTGAGCCTGCCGCCGGGGAAGTTCTACGGCATCATGGGGCCCTCCGGTTCGGGCAAGTCCAGCCTGATGTATCTGCTCTCCGGGCTCAAGCGCCCCACAGGAGGCGAGGTACGGCTCGGAGCAACCACACTCTCTCACCTGCCCGACGCCGAGCTTATGCGTCTGCGACGGACGCGTTTTGGGTTTGTTTTTCAGCAACCGTTCTTACTGACCTATCTCACGGCGCTGGAGAATATTGTCGTCGCAGCCCCTAAACCCGATACATCGGCACGCAAAAAAGCCCTGGAGCTTCTGGAGAGTTTAGGGCTGGCGACGATGGCAGGCAAGCTCCCTAGCCAGCTCTCTGGCGGCGAGCGCCAGCGCGTCGCTGTGGCACGTGCGCTGATCAACGAGCCCGAGATTCTGTTTGCCGACGAGCCAACGGCCGCTTTAGACCAAGCCAACGGGCATAAAGTAATCGAGGCCCTGGCAGCGTGGCGCACACAGGGGACGGTTATTGTGGTCACTCACGATGCGGGCATGCTCTCCGGAGCCGATGAGCGGATCTACCTAAGCGACGGCAGCCTAAGTATCCACGAGTCGTAAGCGGGCCAGCACGGACTTCGCAACCGCAAGCTCCCTCTCACTATCATCCTCCCAGCAGGGCTCAGGGCGACGGTAGCGCGCCAGAATCTCCGCATGAATCCGTGAGACACGCAGGGCACTATTGTAGTCGCCGCGCGCAAGATAGATCGCCTGGAGCCGCTTGTAGGGATGCTCGCCCAGAAACTTATCCGCTAGGTTCGCTTCGAACTCCTGGATTGCTTCATAGATCAAGCCTTGTTTTTCTAGCTCGGAGCCCCGCAGGTTCCGGGCAACCATCTCCCCAAAGAGCTGGCGTTCCGCCTGTTCGTAGACCGCCTGCTCCTCTAGAGTGAGGGCACTACGATCCTGATCAAGCCAGCCACGGCAGATAGCCTGGCGCGGAACTCCAAGAGCGATCTGGGACTGTGCCCAAACCATTAGCTGGGCGACGGTGACCCGAGGCGAGGGGCGGCGAAAGAATTGCATATTGGCAGAGATGTCTAGCAAACTCTATGCCAATAGAAAAAAATCTATGTTGTACTCAGCGCCGCCGGAGCGCGCCCCCGCCCCTTTACCAGCCCCAGTGCCAGAAGGGCCGCGATATAGGGCAGGAGCTGGAGAAGATCTGGGGGCAGGGTTCGGGCAAGCCCGGCGTTCTGTAGAGTTCCCACCAGGGCATCACCTGCAGCAAAAAGAAGCGCCGCGCCCGCCGCACCCAGAGGATTCCAGCGCCCTAAAATTACCGCCGCCAGCGCCATGTAGCCGCGCCCCGAGGTCATGTTCTCTGTGAACTCTCCCAGCCCCATCAGTGCCAGCAGGACACCGCCTAGCCCTGTCAGTGCTCCAGCGGCGCTCACCGCCCCTAGGCGGATTTTCTCCGGGTTTAGACCCGCCGAGCGCACGGCTTCGGGTTTCTCGCCACACGCCCGCACGCGCAGCCCCAGCGGCGTTTTAGTAAGCACAAAGGCCGTCAGCCCGGCCAGCACAATCACAAGAGGAATCCCCACTTCTGCGGGAAACCGTGCCTGTGTACTCAGCCCCGCCTCGCCGTGAGCACGAAGCAGAAATGTCGTCAGTCCTAAGAGCCCCAGATTCAGACCAACACCAGAGAGCACAGCGGGAACCCGAGCAAAGAGCACCAGGCTTGCATGCAGAAGCCCGACCAGCGCTCCCGCGAGCATTCCGCCCAGTGCTCCCAGCCACGCACTCCCAGAGAGCACGGCCACGCTCACCGCGGCGTAGGCACCCGCTAAGAGCTTCGCCTCCAGCCCCAGCGCGATCACTCCAACCCGCTCGGAGAGTGCCCCCCCCAGCGCCGCCAGCCCCAGGGGAGCCCAGAGGCGCAGTGTTGCCGCCAGAAAGTCCATGCTCGTATTGTACGATATAGACAATGCTTGTGAAAAATGGTACAAACAACTCAATCATGCAGGGCGTAGCCGCAGTCTTTCTCAAGGAGGTGCGAACGGAGTGGCGAACACGAGTCGCACTCTCCGGGGTCGGGCTATTTGTGGTGGGCGCACTGCTACTACTGGGGCTCGGACTGGGACAGTCCACCAAGCTCCCCAGTGCGGAGATGACAGGGGCGCTGATCTGGGTGCTGGCGCTCTTCACCGCGGCGACGGGCCTCGGGCGGGCGTTTGTGCAAGAGGCGGAGCGTGGCACAGCGCTGGCGCTACGGCTACACGCCCGCTCCAATGATGTCTGGCTGGGCAAGTTCGCCTTCAATGCCCTCCTGATGCTCCTGCTCAATAGCCTGACCGCCCCCGTACTTTTCTCCCTCTTTCAAGTCCGAGGAGTGAACGCGGGCGTTTTGATTTGCGTCCTAGGAATGGGAACGCTTGCAATTGCCGCAATCTTCACCACGATGGCCGCTCTGGTAGCACAGACCACGGCACGCGGCGGCTTGCTCGCCGCACTGGCCTTTCCCCTACTGGCTCCAGCGTTTCAAGTGGGTCTCAATGGCACGAAGGCCGCGCTTGGGATCGGGATGGAGAGCATTCAAAAATCGGTATGGCAGGTGGTAGGCGTGGATATTGCGATGCTCACAATCTATACGGCGGCGGCGATCACTCTCTCGCTCTGGCTGTTTGACTTTATCTGGAACGACTAAACAACAAAATGAAAAAAGAGCTAAAAATCGGGATTGGGCTCTGGATGCTGGCGGGGCTGGCCTATGTCTTTTTGAAGCTACCCGCCGCAAAGAACTTCGCGAACCCGGAGCTCGCACGGATAGTCGCGCTGCACCTACCCTGCGCCTATGTGGCTGTTATCGCCTCCTGGATGTCGGCGTGGCACGGCTGGAGGTATCTTCAGAAACGGGAGCTACTCGACGATGCCAAGTCGGCTTCGGGGGCAGCACTCGCCCTGCTTTTTTGCGTGCTGACCACCGCGACGGGCTCGATCTTCGCCTACATTCAGTGGGGAAGCTTCTGGAACTGGGATCCGCGTGAGACGAGTGTCTTCATGCTGATGCTGATCTACTGCTCTTACTTTGTTCTGCGAGGCAGTATCGAGGATATCGAGAAGCGTGCCGCAATCAGCGCCGTCTTCGGGATTTTTGTGGCCGTCATGACCCCGCTACTGGGCTACGTGATCCCCAAGTACATGGACTCGCTGCACCCCAAAAACGCTCAGTTTGGCCCCAGCTACCGTATGGCGATCTATCTGGGAATTCTCCCCCCCCTTTTGGCGTTAATGTTCTGGATTCAAAGTATTGCAACGAAGCTTGACCGTGCACGTCTGGCGCTAGAGGAGGTAGACTACTAACATGAATATGGCCTTCCTACTACTCGTGGCCGTCGTGATCTGGTTAGGTGTCTTCGCCTTTGTCTGGATGCTCGATAAGAAAGCAAGCTCGCTAGAGAAACGCATGGCACGTCTGGAGAACAAACAATGAAGCTTAAAGCAGGAACCGTCATCGCGATCGTGCTGATCTTTGGGGCGCTCGCCTACGGTGCCGGTCAGTTTGTCACCAATCTCACGCCCTATGTCTCGTTCCAGGAAGCCAAGGCGGGCAAAGACCGCGTCTTTCAAGTGATGGGGCCGCTGGATCGCTCGCAGCCCATTACCTACACGGGTGTTCTGAACTTCACCATTAAAGAAGAAAAAACCGGCCAGACACTGCCGGTGCGCTTCAAGAAGTCCAAGCCCGCCAACTTTGACCAGGCGACACAGGTGACGGCGATTGGAAGCTGGAACGGTGAGTACTTCGAGGCGCGCAAGTTGCTCGTGAAGTGCCCCAGCAAGTACGAAGAGGAAGTCAAGGCGGATTAGGCTAGCCCCCCATCCCCCGCCGGGCGGGGGTCAGGGGGTTGGCGAGGAAATACACGATGCCATTAGGATATACACTTCTCGGGTTTGCACTGGCGGCGACGGTGATCGCCAATGTGCTTTTTGTGCTCTGCGGCAAGGCGGACCGCACCGGACTCTGCGACTGGGCGAAACGCTTTGTGGCACTGGCGACGACGAGCGTGATCGGGGCGTGTGCCTATCTCGCTTACCTGATCGCCACCCACCAGTTTCAGGTGCACTATGTCGCCGAGTACACCTCGCGACGCACCAAGACCTGGTATTTAATGGCGGCGTTCTGGGGCGGGCAAGAGGGATCCATGCTCCTGTGGGCGTTCTGGACGGCGATGCTCGGGCTCTGGCTAGCCTATAAAGGCGGTAAGAACAGTGCCAAGGCGTGGCCGATCTTCGGGATCGCACAGGTCTATCTCCTGAGCCTTATCTTGGTCAAGTGTCCCTTTGCAGTTCCTCCAGGGCCCATTCCCGCCGATGGTCGCGGCCTCAACCCGTCGCTGGAGAACTACTGGATGGTCATCCATCCTCCCATTCTCTTTCTAGGGTTCGCCTCCACGATTCTCCCCTCGGTCTGGGCGATCTACGGCATGCTACACCGCGACTGGGACGGCTGGGTGAAGTCCGCGCTTCCCTGCACCCTCTTTTCGTTTGCCACGCTCGGCTTCGGGCTCTCTCTGGGCGGCTACTGGGCCTACGAGACTCTGGGTTGGGGCGGTTTCTGGGCCTGGGATCCGGTGGAGAATACCTCCCTGTTTCCCTGGCTGCTCCTCACCTCGCTGCTGCACGGACTGGTTCTTCAGAACAAAAACGGCTCCTGGCGCAAGGCGAACTTCTTTTTGGGGATTCTCCCGTTTGCCGCGATGTTCTACGGGACATTTCTCACGCGCACCGGCGTCCTCTCCGACTTCTCCGTCCACTCATTCTCCTCGCTGGGCAACGACGGGTTCTGGCTGATCTTAGTCGGTGTCCTAATGTGGACTTTTATTCCGCTCGGCCTGCTGCTGCTGCGCAACTGGGACATTCCCAAGCGTAGTGAGAAACAAGAGAGCGCTGCATTTCTGAGCCGCGAGACGGGCTTTGCGGCAGCGGGAATTATTATTGGGCTGATCGGGTTCTTTGTTGCGCTGGGCATGTCCGGGCCGCTCATCACCAAGCTCTGGAGCGCAAAAGGCCAGGCGGCTGAGCCGGAGTTCTACAATAAAGCGCTCTATGCTCCCGCGATTGGGATGCTTCTGTTGATGGCGGCGGCACCGTTCTTAACCTGGAAAAACGGGGATGCCCCGAGTGCCTACAAAAAGCTCTTTCCCGCCTATATCACCGCGATTGTGCTCGCGATGGGCTTTACGGGAGTCGGAATGTACCTGGGTCTGCGCCACCCAGCGATGGTACTGCTCTTTGCCGCCTCACTGTTCTGCGTGATCGCAAATGGCATCCTAATCGCCCCGCGCTTAAAATCAAAAGGTGGACGGCTTAGTATTGGGGGGCATGTTGCTCACGCGGGCATTGGGTTGTTACTCGCCGGGCTTGCCGGGCTGGTGATGTTCTCCAAGCACAAAGAGGGCATTTTGCTCATCAAGAACCAGCCAACCGAGGCGCTAGGCTATAAGCTGACCTACGAAGGCTATACCATGGATCCGTTTGCGCGTGACAACGCCATTCGGATCAAAGTGGTGGATGGCAACTCACAGTGGGACGCCGAGCCGCACTACTCGTATGTGCCCTGGGAAGGCAAAGACAGCCCGCAGTCCAACCCACCCGCCATTCACCATAAGTTCTGGGGAGATGTCTACCTAGCTCTTAGCGGTGAGGCGCAAGAGTTCGTGGATCAGCCCGATGCCACCAGCTCCAACTGGCTCTTCTCCTTAAAGCGCGGGGAGACCAAGACCTTTGGGGACTACACTTTCACTTTAATGGGCTACGACTTAGATGAGAAAGCCAAAGCCGTGCTTGCCAAGCATAGTGAGGCTGAGTTCAATAAGCTCTCCGCGGTTCGCATGGTCGCGAATGTGATTGTCACCTACCAGGGCAAGCAGACCCCTATAAAAGTGGCGGTGCGTCACGAGCCGTCTGCGGGTGGCGCGTACTCCGAGGTGGTGGAGATTCCAGGGCCGGGTGGCAAGCACGGAAGAGTGATCTTGCGCATGCTCCCCGCTCCCACAGAGAAAGACATTAAGGAAAAACAGTCCGCCTCCGAGGCTGCGGTCGCGCGGGCTAAAGAGGCGGGGGCTCCGGGGACACCCGCGTTCCAGCAAGCGCTCATGAAGGACTTCAGCGCCTACAACGAGGGCCGACGGATGCAGGAGTTCGCCACCTACGAAACCCTGCGCTTCGAGACCTTCAACGCTCCCGATCCAGGGGATGCGGTCTTCGTGGAGCTCTCCACCAAACCGCTGATCTGGTTCATCTGGGTAGGAACACTGCTCTACACCCTCGGTGGCTTTATTGCCTACCGGCGGCGGATCACGGAAATCACCGGGATCAAAGAGTAGCTACTGTGCGGCAATGACCAGCTCACGCACTCTTGCGGCGGAGAGCTGGTCGTTGTGAATGTACTCCTCGGCGACATCAATGATGACGGGCAGGAGCGGGCCGCGCACAAGGTCGTAGGCGACGGCGTTGTAGTAGTTACAGAGCTGCCGCTTCACCGAGACAAGAATCTGCTCCGCGCCCCTCTCGGCGTGGGGGGATTCCAAAACCTCAAAGATCTCGTGCAGACGTACCACGGCGTTGACGTTGTCCACAAGCCCGAATCCCCCCGTGTCGCCCATAATGCGGCGGCGTGCGAGGACACTCTCCGGGTCAGCGGCAAGCCCCTCAGCGGCAGTGGCGGCATAGCGGACAATGACCTCACGCGAAAGAAGCGAGAGGTACTCGTCGTAGTGCTCCATCTTAAGTCGTTCCCGACCCTCCACCAGTGCCTCCAGATACTCGTCCATTTGGTCGAGCAGCACGGACTCCACAAAAGCCTCTTCCAGTCCGAGATGGGTCGCAACAACAGCAATCGCGACTTTTCGGTAGAGAAGAATATCCTGAGCGCGTGGCTCCTCTAAAACTCCCTCGTTCACAGAAGACACCTTTCGACATCGGCGGCGATGCTTCCTTCTCGGATGGACTATGATGCAGATCACACATCAGAGTGCGGGAAGTCACAGCGAGTGCCACGCGGAAATCCTATACTTCCCGTATCACAATCTTGTGACCAGAGCTTCGTAGAGTGATGTGGCCGCGATCCCTTCGCCCTACAAAAGCCCTACTGACAGTGTAACTCTTAAGATCGCTCCGGTTAGGGCAGGCGTGCCTCTTACCGGAGCGGTTTTATTTTGATGGGGTATACTCTTAAACTGTCGGCGTCACTGGCGCAAAGGCAAGTTTTCTTCAAAGCTTGCACGGGGAACGCCCCCGAGGGAGCGCCGATAGCAATCCTCTGTCCTGCCGTCCGCCTGGGCACCCGGGACAAACTTTCTCTTTTTGGAGGTTTACCCGACTATGCGTCGTGCTTTTACTCTGATTGAACTCCTGGTGGTGATCGCTATTATCGCGATTCTCGCCGCCATTCTCTTTCCCGTTTTTGCCCAGGCTCGCGAGAAAGCCCGTGCCGCCTCGTGCCTCTCTAACCAGAAGCAAATCGGGACAGGTCTGATGATGTACTCACAGGACTACGACGAGATGCTTCTCATGGGCATGTGGGGTACGTCCGCGAGTGGTACACGCTGCTCCTGGCCCGCGATGATCCAGCCGTACATCAAGAATACCCAGGTCTTCCAGTGCCCTTCAGCGCCCCGCACGGCAGGGATCACGGTAGGGACGATTGCTGACCCAGCAGGCTGTGGAATCGGCAATGGTTTTGTGGTGACCTACGCCTATAACTACTATCTAGGCGGCAATAACAACGCCAGTGGTGGGGTCATGACCAGCTCCCTTCCCGCCATGGATAAGCCCGCGGAGGTTGTCCTAATCGTAGACGGTGCTTCCACGGCGCAGACCGCCGCCTTTGGCACCTCGGATCTCTGGCCCGAGAAGCGTGCCACCGCGGCTGCCGCTGGCTTTCCCACCACCGCGAACCGCTACCCCTACTTGCTCATCCACTCGGGCAGTAGCCTGATGGCAAGTGTCAACGACTACGGTGCCCCCCGTGGTCGGCACAATGGGATGACCAATGTCCTCTGGGCCGATGGACACGCGAAGGCCCGTAAGCTCAGCGCGGACTTCTACCCCCCTGTCAACGACAACCGCTACCTGGCACTCTGCACCCCTGCACTCGCAGGAACCGGAATCGCGGCGGCTTCGTGCGCACCGTGCTTATTGCCACAGCTCGGCTGCCAGCCGTAGCCGCCCTCCCTCCCCTAGCCACTCCCAACTCTGCGGAGGCACGTTAGGGGAGTCATTTACTATGAAATACTTTCCTGTTGCACTTGTTTGCCTCCTAATAGCCGCTCCAATATTTGCAAAAATCGCCCCCCTTCGCAGCGAGGAACGAGCGATTGCCGGAGGGGGTAGCGGCGCTAAAGCCGCTGGGGGAGGCCAATCCAACCGGCTGATGACCTTTGCCCAGATCGAGCAGCGCCTTGCGGTGTGGAAGCAAAAGTACCCAGAGCTGGTCGAGCTCTCCACGCTTCCGGGTAAGACGCGTGAAGGGCGCACGATTCCGCTGGTGCGCATCGGGAAGCCAGGAATGCCGGAGCTGATGTGGCTCTCAGGGATTCATCCGCGTGAACAGCAGCCCGCCTACTGCACCCTGCGCTTTATTGAGGAGGAGCTGGCGGCGGGCTGGAAGAGCCAGCGCTGCCTCTGGTACGTGCCGATGTTCAATGTGGACGGCAAACTCTGGGAGGAGACACACAAAGACTGGCGCAAGAATCGCGTCTCC
>JANNDD010000567.1:0-1418 GCA_031387365.1 Armatimonas sp.
TAAGGGAGCGGGCGGCGCAGTTCGCTCTCCACCAGGGCGCTGCCAGGAGTCCCACGAAATCGGTCGTTTTTGCAGACTGCCTTCTGACTAAGTAATCGTGGCTTCCTGGCGGAACATATTATTCAATGATTTAATTGAATACTAGAATATGAACCAAGAAACAAAGAGGCAATTCAAGAGCGAACTTTTCGAGCAGTTCGCCCGCATCGGCAAAGCACTCGCCGCGCCTCAACGACTCGAAATCCTAGAGCTGCTCTCTCAAGAGGAGAAGCCTGTCGAGGCCGTGGCAAGCGCTATCTGCATTCCCATCGCCAATGCCTCCCAGCATCTTCAGGTACTGCGACGCGCACAGCTCGTGAGCATTCGGAGGCAAGGGACACACATCTTCTACCGCCTCTCCGATCCCGCTGTGTTCCGGCTCTGGCAGGCGATTCGTGAGCTTGCGGAAGGCCGACTCGCCGAGGTCGAGCGTGTCGTGAAAACCTACCTCACGGATCGTACGGAGCTAGAGGCCATCGGCAGTGAGGAGCTGGCGCGAAAGCTCTTAGAGGAAGACATCACCGTTCTGGACGTTCGCCCCGAATCCGAGTACACCACCGCCCATATTGCAGGGGCCCGCTCTCTTCCCATTGAGGAATTAGAAGCACGGATCGGGGAGCTTGCCCCTGGCGCGTCTATCGTGGCGTACTGCCGAGGGCCGTACTGCGTCTTCGCTGACGATGCCGTCCGTCTCTTGAAATCCAGAGGCTTCGATGCCAAGCGCCTTGATGTTGGCCTGCCTGACTGGATGGCGCAGGGGCTTCCTACTGAGAAGAAAGTAGCATAGCCATGATCCTTCGCCAGTTCCTCGACACCGAGCCCACTGTAGCCGCCTCCTACATTCTCGGCTGTGGTGGGCAGGGAATCTGCGCAGTTGTAGACCCGCTCGAAGACTTCGCACGCTACAAACACACTGTCGAGTCGCTTGGGATGCATATCGCCTATGTCGTGGACACCCACGCCCATGCAGATCATCTCTCCGGGGGACGGCAGCTTGCGGAGGCAGTCGGCGCGGCCTATGTACTGCACGAGAGCACTGCCCCAAGCTACCCGTTCCATGCCGTGCGCGAGGGCGACACTCTGGAGCTTGGCAATGTCATTCTCCAAGTGCTCCACACGCCGGGGCATACTCCTGAGCACATTTCCCTCCTTGTCACCGACAAGCGCCGCGCCGATGAGCCCTGGTTCGTCTTGACTGGCCACACGCTCATGGTGGGTGATCTAGGAAGAACCGAACTGGCGGGCTCCCCAGAAGAAGGCGCACGCGATCTCTTTCACAGCGCCCAGCGCCTCAAAGCGCTACCCGATCACATCGAGGTGCTACCCGGCGCGTTCGCTGGCTCCGTGTGTGGGCGAGCACTCTCGGGCAAGCCAACTTC
>JANNDD010000611.1:0-1087 GCA_031387365.1 Armatimonas sp.
ATTGAGAAGCTCAAGGTGGCAGGGATTCGCTTCGGACACCACAACCACAGCCATGAGTTTGTACGCGTCACGCCCACAAATCCCCAGACCCTCTGGGACATTCTGATCGAGGAAGGCGGCCCGGACTACTACCTAGAGGCCGATCTCTACTGGATCTGGCACGCAGGCGTTGACCCGGCGGCGATGATGCGCCGCTGCAAGGGCCGCGTCCCGGTCATTCATCTCAAAGATAAAGAAGTCGTCCCCAAAGACGGCCCGGTGATCGCAGCTATCGGCGAGGGCAACCTTCCCTGGAGCACGATTTTGCCTGCGTGTGAAGAGAGCGGCGTGGACTGGTACGCCATCGAGCAAGACACCTGCCGCCGCGACCCCTTCGACTGCCTGCGCTCGTCGTTTGAGTACCTCAGCGCCCGCCTCTAGCCGCCGGTTGGAAACCGGCGTCTGCAGTGGCACTGCGTGCCGCAATGCCCGTGCCGGGCTATCCTCCCCCGGCTCGCTGGGGCTCTCCACCCCCTCCGGCTCCGCGAAGGGGGGCGGGGGGATTACCGACGAGCACCGTGCCGTTTCAGCAGGGCTACTGCCTCATCGCCGCTATGAAATTGAGCGATGGTCATGACAGTCGTGCCTTTCTTGTCAAAACGAGCGTTCACATCAGCACCGTGGCGAATCAGTAGTTTCATTATCGGAAGTCTATCGGAGTCACCATACGAAGCCCAGGCCAGTGGGGACTGTTGGCCTTCAGGATTCACGTCCGCGCCGTAGCGCAGAAGCAGTTTCACGATTTCAAGGTGACCATTAGAAGCGGCCCGCGAGAGCGGAGACGTATACCCTTTGGGATCTACATCCGCTCCATGGCGTAGAAGCAATCTCACGATATTTAGATTGCCAATAGAAGCAGCCCACGAAAGCGGAGGTGTCAAGTCAAGCTGGATCGCTCCGCTCCAATCTGTGGTTTTCTCTCGGACAAAGCCGTTGGGATTCGCGCCTTTCTCTAAGAGGGCTTTGACGGCGACCTCATCCTCCGCCTTGACAGCATCCACGAGGAGTGCGTTTTTGTCTTTGGGGGGTGCAGGGGCGGGGGGCTTTG
>JANNDD010000623.1:0-4824 GCA_031387365.1 Armatimonas sp.
GACCCAATCCGTTAGCTCCACCTGGAAGCAGGCTCCCTCCGGGATGAGAAACGCAGGACCGTGTGAACCACGCACGACTAGGTGGTTCTCGCCCGGCAGAAGTAGCACGTCGCTCCCCGTTACGGGAACTCCATTAAGCCAGACTGCGTCAGGTGAATTTTCCTCAAACTGAAGCTGAGCACTGCGCGGTATTTCATCGCTGACGATCACGCTCTCGCGCCAATCTGAGGCGTGCTGGGTGAGCGCTCCGGCGTGGGAAATCTCCCAAGTTGGGCCGAGCCAGGTGGTGGTTTCCTGAATCCAGAGCTGTGGGGCGAGTGCCTCAGGGACGGCAACGACTTGGGAGACCCCCGTCGCAAAGACGGCAGGTGCTTCCCCAAAGATCACTTCAATAACCTCACCTGGCCCCGCATTGAAAACCGAAACCTCGTGCCGCTCGCCGGGTGTGCCCACGACAAAGATCCGTGCGCCAGGGAAAGGATCGGGCCTGAGGTGCGCTGTGAGCAGGGTGGCATCGGATTTGACGAGACCCGCGTAGGCGGCCAAGTAGTTTTCGGACAGTCCCAGAGGAAAGTCGTGTGCCCAGATCAGAGTCTCGCCCGCAGCGACCTCGCGCTCCTCAAAGGCGGGAAAGACACTGCCGATGACGGGCGAGTCTGTTGGGTTGTGGGCAAAGAGTAGTGCGCCTTGCTGGGCAGTGCGCCACTCGGTGGCGATGAGGCCGCCTCGTGCACGAAGCCCGGAGTGAAACGTCCCGGAACGAAGCGGCTCGCCAAACGTTGCGGCAAAGAGTGCCAGAGGGCGTAGCTGCCAGAGTGCCTCGGCAGTAGGGGCAGCGCAGATGGCAGAGCGCGCTCCTTCGGCCCAGGCGTGGCGGGCAGCACGGGGATAGGGCGGTAAGGGCGAGGTGTGCTTATCGAGTGAGAAACCTAGCAACTGGGCAAACTCACCCAGCTCAGCAGGAACAACAACAGATAAAGGCATGGCGTCTGAGTATACCCGCTGAGTTTTCTTGTAGTGCTGACCGATACTAAGCAAAGAAGCAATGGCTAAGGGAATCTTCAAAGAGATCAAGCAACCACCGACACTCTGGCAGTGCCTAGTGGGTGGGGCCAAGGCTGCACGTCACCTGAAGGCAGCAAACACTCCTCTAACCCCAGACGCTGTGGTTCACTACTACAGCGCTCTGGTAGGAAAGGCACCTCAGCCCACACTGGCGCGGGTGGCAAAAGCACTCCTCTGGGCGGATATGAAGACACGCCAGTTCCACTCGCGCTGCGCCTCTTGGTACCCTCTGGCTGCGGAAGCCTTCCCTGAGGATGAGCGGTGCGCCTTCTATGTGGCCGCTCTGTACCATCATGGTCTGATCACACCCAGCAGTGCGGCTCTCGAACAGAGTGTGGGACGCTTGATGAAGCCAGACTGGCGCGAGTCTATCTACTGGAATAAGCTAGATCTACCACGTCATGAGATCCTCAAACGCATGACCGATTGTCTGGACGAAGAAGATATTCGGATCACGCCCGAGCGTCTACCTATTCTTGAGGCTGCTTTTGATTCCACGACTCTCACAGAGGAACAACGCATTCGGGTGGCTCGTTGGCTAGGAGTTGCCTACCGGGCCAGTGGTCGCAGTGATGATCGCGCGGAGATTATCTACCGTTATTTATTTATTCATGTTCCGGAGGATAAAGAGAATAATCAGTACCTCGCCAATCTCTTTTCGGGGCGGGATCTCGACGATGCGAATGCCTGTGCGGTCTACCTACGGATGTTCACTGAGGCCAACAAAGAGAACAAGCAGGAAGCTCGTGCCTACTGGAGCCTCCGCCTTTCACGAGCTTATATCGCCCAGAATCGGCTTGGTGTTGAGGCGGTCTTGCCCCTTCAGGTAGCGCTGGCTCTCTCACCAGGGGATCACCTTCTGGAAGCGGCACTGGCCTACTCGATTGGGCGTTGCGATATTTTGATTTTACGAGACTCAGCCCTCCTCAAGCACCTAGAGATGGCGATTGCCTTTGAGTCGGAGCTGGTGCCGCATTTTGCAGAGCGCCAGTGGCAGTGGTCCGTGGTTCCGCGTGCTCTTGCCCTTGCTTGGGGGCAGGTGGGGCGACGTGACTCGCTGGCATCGTTTATTTATGGCCGTGCCACAGATCTCTGTCCTGAGGAAAAAATACTCTGGTTTTACTACGCCGTTGCCCTGCTGGAAACGGGCGACTACTCCCGTAAGGCCTTGATGATCTATGAGAAGGCGCACTATTATAAGCAAGCGGATGAGGGGGTTTTGCTTGCTCTAGCCCGTGCGTACCACGAGAATCGTATTCACGAGACCCCAGATCGCCGGAAGGCACTTGCTCTCTGGGAGGCACTCTACCGTAAGGGGACGGCCACCGACGACATTCTTGCGGCACTGACTGAGGTGTACCTGAGTGAGGAGCGTCTTAGCGATACGGCACTGGAGTTATTGCAGAAGTACACACATCCTGGCACAAGTATCCCTGAGTCGCTGCTGCTACGGGTTGCTCAGGAGTGGCATCTACGCGGTGATCTACCGATGGCGCTTCGCTGGTACCAGGAAGCGGAGCAAGCGATGCCCGGCCACTTCGTCACTTTATTAGAGTATGGTCTTCTTCTGAAAGAGAAATTTAGCGACTTCACAGGGGCAGTCAATATTCTGGCCCGCGCGGTGATCTTGCCAGGAGGAACCAAGCACCTGGAAGCACACTTTGGTCTCGCGGAAAGCCTTCTTGGTCTGGAAAAACGTGAGGATGCCCGGCGGATCTTCCAGATTATTGTGGAGAAGATTGATCCCAACCATACACAGACACTCCTGCATCTGGCTCGCCTGAATCTCAAATTTGAGGAACTAGGAATGCTACGCGCCGAGACATTTTACGAGCGCGCCGCTAGTGTTGAGCCTGATAACCCCGAAACCTACAAGAATATGATTGAGCTGTACCGTGCTCAGGGAAACTCAAAGATGGAACAGTGGGCACTGGAGCAGTACTTGAAGCTTGGCGAAGCCGATCCCCTAAGATTTCGAGAGCTCGCTGACCTCTATATTCGCCGGGGCGAGTTTGAAAAGGCAGAGGGGGCTCTACGCCAGGTAATCTCACTGGGCAAGGCAGACCGTGATACCTATACGCTGCTGGGCGATGTGGTTCAGCAAATGCGTCGTGCAAGCTAGTTTTTCATTCTAATCTTCTGTTTCAGATGCTAAGTCATTCTGTCTGTGTTACAATGGCGCAAGTGTGCGTCTTGGGATGAGTTCACAATTTAGAGGAAGATAAGGAAGCTGCGAAAAAAATGGGAACGCTTGACGGCGTGTTTTCGTAAGACTCCCTTGTGTTTAAATGTCCTCTGTGTTTTTGTCCCCGCTGGATTTCCAACTCACTCAATGCGCAAAGTTGCGCGGAGAGTGTAATGGTTTTTGGCAGAGGGCACTTGAGTTTTAGGAAAGTGTATGCAAGAGCGAACTGATTTATCGGCTGAGGGATCCCCGTCTATATCCCTGAGCGAATACGGCGGCATCCTGCGGCGGCGGCGTGCCATTATTCTGCAGACCTTCGTCATCGTCTTGGTTGCGGGGGTATTGATAACCCTCTTTCAACCGCTGGTCTACCAGGCGAGTGCGCGTGTCTTGCTGGAGCCTCCGTCTTACTTGATTCAGACCGCCAACAACGACCCACTCGCGGAGCTTTTTAAGCTCAACTCCCCCTACTCACCTCCGACCCAGGTAGAGCTCCTCAAGAGCAGCGCCATTAAGAAGCGGGCTGGGGAGCGCATGACCAATGGGAAGTCTCTCACGAACTACTCCGTTGTGCCCGTTGAGGGTGGGACATCCATTGTGGAAGTGATAGCCGAGGGAGACGATCCCAATGCTGTCACGGAGACTGCGAATAGTATTCTCAGAGCCTACATTGATGAGGTCAAGGACAAGGGATCTGAAAAGCTTGACTTAGTCTATGCAGAAGCGGAAAAAAACCTCAATAAGCACCGCTTGGCAAAAAACAAGGCAGAAAGGGATCTGCTGAAATATCAAAAGGATCATCAAATCTCCGAGCTGACGATTCAGGCTGAGGCTGATCAGAAGTCGCTTGGTGAGGTGAGCCAGCTCTACCAGAAGCAGCTTAGCGAGATCAACTATCTCACGACACGTATCGGTGAGATTGTTGGCTACATGAATCGGCAGAAAAAAGAGCGTCTGCGCCCAGGTCTTCTCGGTATTGAGCAGGATCCAAACTGGGAAAGTATCCAAAAAACAATCGCGGATAAAGAAGCGATTATGGCCGCTGCGAAAGAGGAACTTGGCGACGACAATGACAGGATGCGTGCATTAAAAGCGGAGTATAGCCGGATTACACAGTATGCTACAGCCTATAAGAAAGGCTTCGAAAAGAAAAACTTAGTCCGTGATCCTACTTATGAAGGTTTTGACGTTGAACTCAAGAAACTAAGGATTGACTTAGCTAGTACTGAGCGCTCTGCCCAGCCGAATTTGGCTGCCATTCAAACACTAAGGAGTCGACTTAATAAGGTGCCTGACTTTACAAGTCGTATTGCTGATCTTAAACAAATCCAAACAAATGCTGCTGGCCGTATCGACTATTTCAGCACAAAGATGCAGGACATTGAACTGCGCAAAAATGCGAAAGTTGAGAGTAGCCGCGTCATTGAAGAGGCTATTGTACCAGGAAGCCCTGTTCGCCCAAACAAACCTCAGAATATTATGTTTGCAGGGCTTTTAGGCGTCTTTCTAGGGCTATGTCTCGCACTTCTTCAGGAGTTATTGGATGATCGTATCAATAGCCCAGAAGAAGCAGA
>JANNDD010000630.1:0-8214 GCA_031387365.1 Armatimonas sp.
ATACCAACCTCCCCGAGAACGCCGAGGCGGATCGCCATATCGCTGGTAACCTCTACGGCGGCGATCAAGAGACACGAATTCAGCAGGAGCTTGTGCTCGGGGTCGGGGGGATCCAGGCGCTGACGGCGCTGGGTATCACCCCAAATGTCTGCCACATGAACGAAGGGCACTCCGCATTTCTCGCACTGGAGCGTGCACGTCAGCTCCAGGAAAAAACAGGGCTGAACTTTGCCGAAGCGACCAACGCCACAGCGGCGGCGCATCTCTTCACGACACACACACCCGTTCCAGCGGGCTTCGATATTTTCTCAAGTGAGCTCCTCTGGAAGTACTTTGGAGAGTTTGCCCCGAAGCTGGGCATCTCTTTTGACGAGCTACTCGACCGAGGCCGTGCCCCGCTGATGGAGCCGGGCAAGTTCAACATGGCCGTGCTCGCCTTTCGCCATGCCCGCTACATCAACGGCGTCTCGAAGCTCCACGGGCGTGTCTCCCGCGAGATGGCGCACCCGGTCTGGCAGGAGTTTCCGCTGGACGAAGTGCCTATTGGGAGCGTCACCAACGGGATTCATACCCCGAGCTTTCTGTCGCGGCAGATGGGCGAGCTTCTGGAGGCACATCACAACGATCCGATGCTGCTCCCGAGCGAGGCGCTGTGGAACATTAAAAACGAGCGGCGTGAGACACTGGTCCAGTGGGCACGTACCTACCAGCGTACCCGTGCGGAGCAGCGCGGGGCATCGGACAGTGAAGTGGACGAGGCCGATCGAATCCTTGACCCGAACACGCTCACGGTTGGCTTTGCGCGCCGTTTTGCCACCTACAAGCGCGGCGACCTGCTCCTGCGGGAGATAGAGCGCGTGAAGCGCCTGCTCAACCATGCGGATCGCCCGGTTCAGTTTGTGTTCGCAGGCAAGGCGCATCCTCGCGATGATGGCGGCAAGGAGCTTATCCGCCGGATTGTCCAGTTCAGCCGCGACCCCGAGGTGAAGGGCAAGATCGTCTTTCTCGAAGACTACGACATGGCCATGGCACGTCGCTTGGTGCAGGGTGTGGATGTCTGGCTCAACAACCCTCGCCGCCCCTACGAGGCATCGGGAACCAGCGGCATGAAGGTCGTGATGAACGGCGGCCTCAACTGCTCGGTTCTTGATGGCTGGTGGGCAGAAGCCTACGCCGATCACGGAGCGAGTGTGGGCTGGGCAATCGGCCAAGGCGAGGACTACGACGATCTGGGCTATCAAGATCATGTCGAGGCGCAGGCGATCTACCACTTGCTGGAAAACGAGATTGCACCGCTCTTCTACACCCGCGATGCGCAAGGCATTCCTCAGGGCTGGGTCGCAAAAATGAAACAGTCTATGCAGAAGCTCGGCCCCACCTACGACACCCGTCGCATGGTGGCCGAGTATGCACAGACCTACTACCTTCCCGCGGCCAAGCGCGCCGCCCACCTCGCAGAGAATAACTTCGCCCTCACCCGTGAGCTGGTGGCCTGGAAAGAGAAAGTGCGCCAGCAGTGGCCACAGGTTCGCCTGGAAGCCGTCACCGCGGAGTCCGATCACCTAGAGGCGGGGCAACAAGCCCTGGTGCGCGCCGCGCTCTGGCTGGGTGAGACGCTCCAGCCAAGCGATGTGCGGGTGGAGCTCTACACGGGGCCAGTGGATACGGATCGCAACTTCCTGAATGCAGTGGGATACCCCCTCACCTGCTCGGGGCGCGATGGCGGCGCTTGGGTCTACATGGGGCATCTGCCCACGGAACACTCCGGCCAGCAAGGCTTCTCCGTGCGCGTGCTTCCCTCCCACCCCGAGGCTATCTTGCCCCAGGAGCTGGCTCTCATCGCCTGGGAATAGCTTTTCCCCCCGCCCCGCATACGGTACACTCTCTGCGTGAATTTGGAGCATTCGAAATTATCCGAGTTGTCAGAAGTAGCCGTACTGGGGGCGGGTTCGTGGGGAACTGCCCTGGCGCTCTTGCTAGCGGAGAACGGGGGAGTGGTGCGGCTCTGGGATCGCACGCCCGGCCAGATCGCGGCGCTACTTGCGACACGTGAGAACAAGCGCTATCTTCCCGGACATCGTTTGCCCGAAAATCTACACCCGACAGTGAGCTTAAGCGAAGCGCTTACCGGAGCGACTTTTGTGGTCGTCGCCGTGCCCTCAGCGGCTGTGGACGACGTGCTAGAGCGGGCCACTTTAGCGCCCGGTGCTGATATTATTCTCGCCTCCAAGGGGATAGACCCCCAGACACTAGAGCTTCCCGCCGATGTTGCGCTGCGCTGCGCTCCGGGTCATCCGGTGATCGCGCTCTCCGGGCCCAACCTCGCGCGGGAAGTGGCTGCCGGGGTGCCCACCGCCGCTGTGGCGGCCAGCGACGATGCCGAGGCGGCGCGGCGCATCGCGGAGCGCTTCAACCGTGCGACTTTTCGTACCTATGTCAGCGACGATAGAACTGGAGTCGAAGTGGGCGGGGCGGTGAAGAACGTCTTGGCTATCGCGGGGGGTATCGCGGATGGGCTGGGCTACGGCGATAATACCAAAGCCGCTCTCATGACCCGGGGCCTCAGTGAGATGGCGCGTCTGGGAATGGCGCTGGGGGGCAAGCGAGAGACATTCTATGGCCTGGCAGGGGTCGGGGATCTCATGGCCACGGCAGCGTCCCGCCTCTCGCGCAACTGGCGTGTGGGCTATGGTCTGGGGCAAGGTAAGTGCTTAGAGGAAATTCTTGCCGAGCTGGGCCAAGTCGCAGAGGGCGTCCCGACCGCACAAGCCGTGGAAAAACTCGCCGTCCGCCACGATCTTTTTCTCCCGGTCTGCATCACGGTTGCGGAGCTGCTCGACGGTCGCCTTACGCCGCGAGAAGGAGTCGCCCGCCTCACGGAGAATCGCGCCGCCAAAACGGAATAGCCACTGCGAGGGATTTTAATCCCTCGGTGGTGCGGTAAACTAGCAAGATATGTCTGCGGATACGGAAGCTACTGAAGCAACTATACTTGCGCCTGAGCGCATGCCCTACATCAACCGGGAGCTCTCCTGGCTTGCCTTTAACTCGCGCGTGCTGGAGGAGGCGTGGGATGAGACCAATCCCCTGCTAGAGCGCGTGAAGTTTCTCTCGATTTTTGGCAACAACCTCGATGAGTTCTTTATGATTCGTGTCTCCGGCCTCCAGGCCCAGCGCACGGCAGGTATCGCGGATATTGTCGCCGATGGCCTAACACCGATAGAGGCACTGGATCAGATCGCCATCGAAGTGGAGAGGCTCTCCGCACTCGCGCAGGACTGCTGGAAAGAGCTACGCCGCCTGCTCAAGCGCCAGCACATTGAAGTCGTGGGCTACGAGGAGCTGAGCGATACCGAAAAAACCTATCTGGCTCGCTTCTTTGAGAATGAAGTTTTCCCGACACTCACGCCGCTTGCTGTTGACCATGGGCATCCGTTCCCGCACATCTCCAATCTGTCGCTGAATCTTGCCATCGTGGTCAACGACCCGCAACGCGGCCAGCGCTTCGCCCGGATGAAGATCCCCGCAACTTTCCCACGTCTCGTGCCCACGGGCCAGACGACGCGCTTTGTCTGGATCGAAGAAGTCATCGCGCACCATGTCGGGACACTCTTCCCCGGACTAGAGGCAGTCGCAGTCTATCCGTTCCGTGTCACTCGCGATGCCGATATCGAGATCCAGGAAGATGAAACGGAGGACTTACTACGCGCCATTGAGGCCGATATCAACAAGCGTCACTTTGGCTTTGTCACCCGACTGGAAGTGACGGAGGCGATGCCGGAGTACATTCGCACCTTGCTTATCGGAGGGCTGGAGATGGACCCACGCAACTTAGTAGCGACAGGTGCGAGCCTGGGCGGCGAGCTGGGGTACTCATCGCTGATGGAGCTGATGAAAGTAGATCGCCCGGATATCAAAGACAAACCCCATGTCCCCCGGCTACCTGCCGCGCTTTCCGGCGGCCAGGATATCTTTGGCGCAATCTCCGCAGGGGATATTCTCCTACACCATCCCTACGACTCTTTTGCCCCCGTTCTCGCACTGGTCGAGGCCGCCGCGCACGATCCCTATGTTCTGGCAATCAAGCAAACTCTCTACCGTGTGGGCGCAAACTCACCGCTGATCCCCGCGCTCATCGCGTCCCGTGATGTGGACACACAGGTGGCGGTTCTGGTGGAGCTCAAGGCCCGTTTCGATGAGCAGAACAATATCGCCTGGGCACGCCAGCTAGAGCAAGCGGGTGTCCACGTGGTCTACGGCCTGATCGGGCTAAAAACACACTCCAAGTGCCTACTGATTGTCCGCAAAGAAGCAAGCGGGATCAAGCGCTACGTGCACTTTGGAACGGGCAACTACAACGCCACCACGGCGCGTTTCTACACCGATCTGGGGCTTCTCACCTGTGATCCGGAGCTAGGCGCCGATGTCACGGATCTGTTTAACTACCTTACGGGCTACTCCCGGCAGACCAAGTTCCGTAAGCTCTTAGTCGCTCCGATCAATCTTCGCCAAGAGATCGCGCGGCGCATTCAGCGTGAGGCGGAGCACGCACGAGCGGGCCGTCCCGCGCATCTGATCTTCCAGATGAACGCACTGGTAGACCCGGAGATGATCGCACTTCTCTACGATGCCTCGAAGGCAGGCGTCAAGATAGAGCTGATTATCCGAGGCATCTGTTGCCTCCTGCCCGGCCTTCCGGGCTGGTCGGAGAATATTCGCGTGATCTCTATCGTGGGCCGCTTCTTAGAGCATGCGCGTATTTTCTACTTCGAAAACGGTGGCGGCGGCAACGCGGAGCTCTACGCGGGAAGTGCGGATCTGATGCAGCGTAACTTAGATCGCCGCGTGGAGGTAGTCTTTCCCATTGAGAACCCGAAGATCAAGGCGCATGTTGTCAAGAAAATTCTCGCCACGCTGCTCGCCGACAATGTCCAGACACGCGAGCTCAAGTCCGACGGCAGCTACGAGCGCCTGAGGCCACAAGATAGAAAGCGCCGTGATGCTCAGATACTCTTCCAGCGCACCGGCCAGCGCCGCTGATGCAAGCGCACCAACGTCTGGTCACGTTTTAGCAAGAAATGCCGTACAATAGAGTGAGATGACACCGCCACGCTACCATCTAATAGATCTTTCCGGGCCGAATCCGAGCGCGAAGTTCGGCCTGCGCTCGCGTCTGGCAATCAACGATGCCGGGACAATTGCCGGGGCGTGTGATGACCGTGCGGCGCTCTGGGAGCGGGGGAAAATTCACTTCCTCGCGGGCCCTGGCACCTATGCCTGGGGCATCAATCCCAAGGGCGAGGTCGCTATCGAGGACGGCAAGTCTGGGCTTTTCTGGCGCAAGGGCCAGCTCGAAGCCCTTCCGATCCAGACCCAACCCGGCGAGCGTGTGGTTCCCCGTGATATCGCTGAGGGCCGCACCGTGGTGGGCACGACCCAGAGCAAAGGGCTCCCGCTCGGGCAGGCGTGGGTTCTCAAGGGCACGATTTTCCGCTGGCTCGCCGATGCAGCCGAGGCACGGGTACTCTGTCCTGATGGGCGCGTGGCGGGCTTTGCCCATGTTGCCCACGGCGATGTGCCCGTGGTCTGGCAGAGCAACCAGATCGCCTGGCTTCCGCTCCCGACACGCTGTAAAACGGGCCGCGTCACGGCGGTCAATGCCACGGGAGTCTTGGTGGGTAGCGCAATGTTAACCGACGATGACCAGGAAGAGGGCTTCCCAACACGTGCGCTGCGCTGGAGGCCGGGCGCCTCCCCAGAGATTCTCTTCTCTGGTGTCACGACGGCGATCAATGACCGGGGCTGGATCGCAGGCCATCAGACCGACGCCTTTGAGGGAGTTGGGGCGGGTGGGGTGCTCTGGATCGAGGGTAAGAAACACTTTGCCGATGATCTGATCGAGAGCCGGGGCCACTGGCATGTCATTGAAGTGCACGACCTGAACAACAAGGGCCAGCTCGTCGGGCAGGCGTTCTACCGTGACGAGCTTCGCGCCGTCTTACTCGACCCGCGCTAGCTTCTCTTTTTACGATGACCGCACACGAGTGGCTTGTCGCCAACCTCCCCGATGCCAGCCCGTTTTCCAAGAACGACAGCGCCACCAGCGCCTGGCGCACGCACGCACTCTTTATTAAGTTCTTCCCCTACGCCCTTCAAGAGCGCACCGCCGTGGAGGCAGAAATCGCCTCAGCGGGTCTGCATGAAAATATTATCCCCTCACTTCTAATGTCCGGCGTGGATGATGGCGTGCTTCTGATCTATCCCTTTGTCTCCGGCGAGACACTGGGCAGCGACGAGGCCCGCGACAAATTCTACGCCCTTCCCGAGCCAGAGCGCCGCGCCGCGCTCTCTCTGATCCTTACTGCGCTGGCCAAAATAGCCGACACGGGCTGGATTTTAGTGGACTTCTACGAGGGCAACCTGATCTACGACTACGAAAATAAAAAAATCTGGCTCTTCGACTGGGACTTGTGCATCAAAGCCGAGAGCTTCACGCTCGCCACCAACCGCAACTGGGGATCCTCGCGCCTGATGGCCCCGGAGGAGTTTCAAAAAGGCGCACAAATAGACAGCCAGACCAATGTCTTCAACCTCGCGCGCCTCGCCCTCCTCAGCCTCGGCGACGATGCCACCGCTGCCGAAAAAGCAGCCCTTGCTCGCGCCACCAGCCCTGAAAAATCCTTGCGCCACGGCTCCGTTGCCGCGTTTGTTGCCGCTCTGGGACTTAGCCTACAACCAACCTACGTGTCCGCTGTGCCTCCAGGGACGCCAGAGAGATCGCAGGGAAGCCTGTAGGTGGGGACAGTGATCGCGCCGCTAGGGGAGGTGCCGGGAATCGTGCCCTTTTTGTTGTAGAACTTGGCGTGGCCGTCCACAAACCCCACATTGAAGCCATCAGAATGGCGCGAGTCGCCGGGGAAGTTGTCCCAGCCAAAAACACTGGTCGCGCCCAGGAGGGGGCATCCTTCGGCGGTGCGCTTGGCATTCGCGCCGGGCCGATCATAGCGGGTATCGTAGAACATCGTGGTAGTGACCGGCTCACTAACGGCGGCCAGCGCGATCACCGGGTCCGCATCGAAGAGCCCTGGCGGGAGCCCTGGGTCCTGGAAGAGCGCGAAGTTAATGCCATACGAGGCGTAGCGGAAAGTGGTGGTGAGCCTCAAACCAATGGGCGCGATGGTCGCCACAAAGTCCACACCGGGGCGCTGCGAGGGACAGACCAGGATATCCACATTCTTCATGTAGGGCATCATCAGGCTGTAGACCGTCTCCACCACTGCATTACTCCCCGGCACGATGATCCCCCCACGCCCCAGGGGATCGGCCATGCAGCCACTCACACAGTCCACACTCTGCGGAAAGGTCTCGTCGTAGTCCTGCACATACATCAGAGTCGAGAGCGCAAACTGCTTGACATTCGAGAGACACGATGCAGTGCGGGCCTTCTCCCGTGCTTGCGCAAAAACGGGGAAGAGAATGGCTGCAAGAATGGTGATAATGGCAATAACGACAAGTAGCTCTATGAGAGTAAATACTCGCCTGGTTGTTGGATTCATAATAGAGTGTCCTTAGCACGTATTATAAGCAACTCCAACATCGGAAATGTTAAGGCATAATAAAAGTATGCTCGCGGATTCGAAAACCTATCTTGCGCCTCTCACCGAGGAACTGACGAAAACCTGGCCAAAAAACCGCGTGGTGAATATCGTCAGCCACGGGCATAGTGTGCCCGCCGGGTACTTTAAGACGCCCATTGTAGATAGCTTCCATGCCTATCCCCACTTGCTCCATAAGGCAATTGGCGGCGAGGAATCTGAGAGTGGAGCGAAGCGTTTTACCCAGGAAGTACTCTGTCACCGACCTGATTTGCTTCTCCTGGACTACGGTCTCAATGATAGGCGCATCGGGCTGGAGCGAGCAGCAGCGGCGTGGACACAGATGATCAAGGCGGCCAAGCGGCGCAAGCTCAAGCTGATTCTCTGCACCCCCACTCTGGATACCGGCGATTTGAGCGAGCTTCGCCGACACGCCCTGCAAGTACACGCGCTGGCAGAAAAACACGAGACCGGCCTGGCCGATAGCTTTGCTCACTGGGAACGCGCGATTGCGGACGGGACACCGCGTGAGGCACTTCTTTCTCAGAGCAACCATCCTAACGAAGCTGGGCACAGACTCGTGGTCGAAGAGCTACTACGTTGGTTTGCCCCCGCTTCG